>JANLWD010000290.1:0-10427 GCA_031364345.1 Sphingomonas sp. | reverse complement strand
ATCTCCCGCCGGGGGTCGTGACGATCCGGTTCGAAGGAGTGGCAAGCGGCATCGTTCCGCAATCCGCGCTGATTTTCGGTGCGGACATTCGCGAAAAAAACCGTGACGCGGCGTTGCTGTCCGAACGGGGGTTGCTCGATGGCTTTACGGGGCAGCGCGTGATCCTGCGCCGCAATGACCCGGCGACGGGCAAGTTTACCGAGGAAACAGCGACGATCAGGTCGGGGACGGCAGGGGTTGTCGTGCAGACAGCGCGAGGATTTGAACCGATCTATTGCTCGGGCCTTGGCAACGATCTCATCTTTCCGGGGGTGCCGCCGGGGCTTTCCGCCAAGCCGACGCTGTCGATGACGACAAAGGATCAGCCGGGCGGACGGCGGACGATCACGCTGGTTTACCTGTCACAGCGATTTGACTGGCAGGCCAATTATGTCGGCGAATTTTCGGCGGACGCGAGCGAGTTGAACCTGTTTGCCTGGCTGACGATGGCGAGCAGTGATGACACGAGTTTTGTCGATGCACAGGCGGCAGCGATTGCGGGGAAGGTCAATCGGGAAGGTAATGATGATGGCGCCGTAAACGACGAGCCATCGTTTCAGCGCAACTATAATTGCTGGCCGTCGCGCGAAGCGATGCCGGAATTCGCGCCACCGCCCGTGCCTGAACCTGCACCGATGATGATGCGGATGGAATCGCCGATGGCAGTCAGTGCGATAACTTCAGATATAATTGTAACGGGCGCAAAACTCGCCGTTCGCGAGGACCTCGGTGACCTGAAGCTCTACCGCATTCCGATGGCGGTCACCGTCGCGGCGCGCGCACAGAAGCAAGTCGCGTTTCTGGTCAAGCCGCGTGTCAGGGGGGTCGTCATTTACCGCGTTAAATTCACCGAAGATCTCGAGACGCCCGAAATGCTGTTCCGTTTCAAAAACAGCAAGGCCAACGGTCTTGGTGAGCCGCTGCCCGCGGGAAAAGTCGCGCTGTTTCAACGTGGCGACGACCAGCGCTTCCTCGTCGGTGAAGCATCGATTGCCGACAAAGCCAATGATGAGGACGTTGACCTGATTTTCGGATCGGCAAGCAATGTGACCGTTGAAATCGGGGACGGCGCAGACGATGGCAAGAATTGGGAATCGAAACGACTGACAGTGAGCAACGCCAATCCGACGCCGGTCAATTTCGAGGCCGAATTCCCGCTTGCCGATGAGGACACCGCTTTTGGCAAGTTCAGCAGCAAGATGCTTGCACGGCCAGGCAAATTGGTGTGGACCGTCACAGTGCCTGCCAACGGCACGGCGTCGCTCGACTGGCGCGAGACCGAGAAAGAATAACCCAATGTCTCTTTTCCGCCGCAAAATTCTCGTCGCTGCGCACGAACTTCCGCTGCATCAGCAACTCACACGCACGCTTGGCTGGCCGCATCTGCTTGCACTCGGCGTCGGCGCGATCGTCGGCACCGGGATATTGACGCTGATCGGCGTCGGCGCCGATCGCGCGGGGCCGGCGGTCCTGTTGTCGTTCGGGATTGCGGGCCTGATCTGTGCGTGCGCCGCGCTTGCCTATGCCGAAATGGCGACGATGATGCCCGCATCGGGCAGTGCCTATACGTATAGCTATGCCGTGCTGGGCGAGATCGTTGCCTGGGTGGTTGGCTGGTCGCTGATCCTCGAATATTCGCTGGTGGTCAGTGCGGTTGCCGTTGGCTGGTCGGGTTACGCAAATGGTTTTTTAACCGGGATCGGCATCGACCTGCCAAAGGCGCTTTCGGCCGGACCTGCGCTTGGCGGCATCGTCAATCTGCCTGCGGTCGCGATCATTGCAATTGTCGCCGGATTACTGATGCAGGGGACGCGCGAAAGTGCGACGCTCAACACCGTGCTGGTCGCGATCAAAATCGCCACGCTGGTGCTGTTTGTCGCCGTCGCACTGCCGCATTTTTCGCCTGATCATTTGCAACCGTTCATGCCGCACGGCTTTTCCAAAACAGTCAGTGGCGACGGCGTCGAACGCGGTGTCATGGCCGCCGCAGCAATCATCTTTTTCGCATTTTACGGGTTCGATGCAATTTCGACCGCAGCGGAGGAAGCGAAAAATCCTGAGCGCGATCTCGCCATCGGCATCGTCGGATCGATGGTCGCCTGCACGATCATTTATATCGTCGTTGCGCTTGCTGCGGTCGGTGCGCTGCCGTTCACGGCATTTGCCAAAAGCCCCGAACCGCTCGCGCTGATCCTGCGCGACGTTGGCAGTCCGGCAGTCGCAACGCTGGTCGCTGCTGCTGCTGTCATTGCGCTGCCCACCGTTCTGCTGGCATTTCTTTACGGCCAAAGCCGCATTTTCCTTGTCATGGCGCGTGACGGCTTTCTGCCGCTCAGTCTCGCGTCGGTCGATCCCAAACGCGGCACGCCGGTGCGGATCACATTGATCACTGCTGTTCTGGTCGCTGTCATTGCAGGGGTTATGCCGATCGATGCAATTGCCGCGCTTGCCAATGCCGGGACGCTTGCGGCGTTTATCGCCGTGTCGATTGCGATGCTGGTGCTGCGTCGGCGCGATCCGGGCGCGCGCCGGACATTCCGCACACCGCTGGCGTGGGTCGTCGGGCCGGTTGCGGTGGCCGGTTGTCTGTATTTATTCGTCAGCCTGCCTGCGAAAACGCAGGAATATTTCCTTATCTGGAACGCGATCGGCCTTGTCGTTTATTTCGCTTACGGCCGCGCGCGCAGCATGGTCACTTCGCCGGCGTCCAGATGAACTTGCGACAGATGAACGCAACGCATCCCTCGACATTGAGTGAACCGTCGGGATTGCGTGTCAGCTTCGATTTATAGGTTTTGCCGGCACGCGGATCGTAAATCCGCCCGTTCCAGACTTTACCGCCATCGGTGAAACCGGTCAGGATCATCGTTCCCTGAATCGGGCGCTTGCGCATTGCCGGATCGGGATTGTTCGAATCAACGGGCATCGACCCATCGGGCGCCATTTTCAGAACGCGTGCGACCTTGCCGCACACCGTATTGCCGCAGGTCCCGATCTCGATGATCGAATCGCGTTCAGTGGTCAGCCATTTACCCGTGACCGGCGTCGCAGCTTGAGCAGGAAACACGAGCATTGCCAATGCGGCAGTAACGACAGGCTTCATATGCGACCTCTTGGGCATTGCGATTATCACGCTTGATGCAATAGGTCGCGGCCATGAACAAGGGCTGGACAATCGGAGTGATCGGCGGATCGGGGCTTTATGCCATCGATGCGCTCGAGGATGCGCACTGGGCACCCGTCGACACGCCGTGGGGATCGCCGTCCGACGCGCTTTTGACCGGGCATATCGCCGGTGTCCGCTTCGTGTTTTTGCCGCGACACGGGCGTGGGCACCGGATTGCGCCGGGCGAACTGAACGGGCGGGCAAACATTCATGCACTGAAACGGGCCGGTTGCACCGACATCGTTTCGATTTCAGCGGTCGGGTCGCTGGCCGAAGAATTGCCACCTGGCCGGTTTGTCGTTGCCGACCAGTTCATCGACCGGACCAAGGGACGCTGCCCCAGTTTCTTCGGCACGGGCATGGTCGCGCATGTCTCGATGGCCGATCCGGTTTGCCCGCGCTTGTCGGGGCTGGTCGCTCAGGCGGGGCGCACTGCCGGCGCCGACGTTACCGAAGGCGCCACGTATCTTGCGATGGAAGGACCGCAATTTTCGACACGCGCCGAATCGCGACTTTATCGCCAGTGGGGCGCACACATCATCGGCATGACAGCGATGCCTGAAGCCAAACTCGCCCGCGAAGCCGAGCTTCCCTATGCGCTGGTCGGGATGGTCACCGATTATGATTGCTGGCGCCCGGGCGAAGCGCATGTCGATGTCGCCGAAGTCGTTGCCCAACTCGGCAAGAATGCGGCAACAGCGCGGGCTCTGGTCAGTGAATTGGCGAGGATCCTACCCGCAGAGCGCACGCCGTCGCCGATCGATACCAACCTTGATTTCGCTTTGATCACCGCGGCCGAGGCGCGCGACCCGGCGTTGCTGGCCAAGCTCGATGTCGTGGCGGGCCGGGCGTTGCGTCGATCGTAGGACTCGCAACCGCCGGTGCGGCGCGGTAAGGCGGCAGCGTAACGACAAAAGGAATTTCCGATGAGTATTTTCGGCGCAATCAAGAATGCGATTTTCGGCAAGCCGGCAGAAGCCGCAGAAGCGCCACCCGCAGCGGTCGTGCTTGCACCCGTCGCGCCGCCACCGGCCCCCGTGCCCGCAACGGCCGAAGCGATCGATGCGCGGCTCGCCGCGATTGCCGCTGAAAAGGGCCAGCCGTCGAATTACAAAACCTCGATTGTCGACCTGATGAAGCTGCTCAATCTTGATTCGAGTCTGGCCAACCGGACGTCGCTGGCCAAGGAACTTGGCTACACCGGTGATACCAACGGTTCGGCGACCATGAATATCTGGCTGCACGGCGAAGTGATGAAAAGCCTCGCCAACCGCGGCGCATAAGCATCGGCTTGCAATGCCGTTGTTTTGATGGTTAATTTCAAAACATCGAGCGAACACGACTCATGTTGAAAACAGGGTTGCGGGCGCGTGGACTCGATTTGTGTCTGCGTATCCGAACCTGCCGCGATGGTTTCCATCGCGGCCAACATGAGGATAGCCAAAATGAAAATACATTTACTGACAGCTGTTGCATTGGCGACAACCGCACTCGCTGCGGCGCCTTTACAGGCACAGAAATCAGCGGCGGATTACGGCAACTACACCGATGTGTCGGCCGTTCACGTCCTTCCCG
Source organism: Sphingomonas sp. (assembly GCA_031364345.1). Taxonomy (GTDB): domain Bacteria; phylum Pseudomonadota; class Alphaproteobacteria; order Sphingomonadales; family Sphingomonadaceae; genus Sphingomonas_O. The sequence goes on along the minus strand of JANLWD010000290.1, from coordinate 5,647 downwards.
GACAATGGGAAAATTATATGGATTATCTGAAGACCGATTGGATTCGGCAAAACGAATGGGCCAAATCCAAGGGATATATCCTGAGCTACCGCGCGCTTGCCGTGACCTATCCGCGCGAAGGCGAACCCAACCTGGTCCTGATCCGCGAATATAAGGATGTCCCATCGCAAGCCGAAGCCAAGCGGCGTGACGATGAATTTGCAGCCTTCGTCAAACTCGACGATCATCAAAGGGCAGATGCGTCGGCCAAACGCGGGCCGATGCGCACGATCGGCAGCCAGAACCAATATCAGGAAGTCGTGTTCAAATAACCTTGTCGGACGGGCAGGCGCGGGAGTGATCCTGCGCTTGTCGCCGATGTGAAAAGCGATGTAGGTGGCAGCATGACCGACCATGTCCCACCACTGTCGCTTGCTGCGCAATCCGCCGACCCCGTTGCATTTGCGCGATCGTTCGGCGCTTCGTTTGAACGGTTTGGTTTTGCCATCATTGCCGATCATGGCATCGACGCTCAGCTGATCGACCGCGCCTGGTCGGCAACGAAATCCTTTTTCGCTCAGCCGAACGAAGCGAAATTACCGTATAAGTCGCCACGCGGCGGGGCACGCGGATACACGCCGTTCGGGATCGAAATCGCCAAGGATGCGACCGAAAACGACCTGAAGGAATTCTGGCATGTCGGGCGCGACCTTCCGCCCGGCCACCCCTATTCCGCGTCGATGCCGCCCAATGTCTGGCCGGAACATCCGGCCGATTTCAGGGCAGTGTTTACCGAATTGTTCGCCGAATTCGACCGTGTCGGTGCGCAATTGTTGTCGGCGATCGCGCGCTATCTCGGGCTTGATCCCGACTGGTTTGTCGAACCCGTCCGCGACGGAAACAGCGTCCTGCGCCTTCTGCATTATCCGCCGATTTCCGCCGATGCGCCGGGTATTCGCGCCGGGGCGCATGAAGACATCAATCTGATCACGCTCCTGCTGGGCGCAGAGGAAGCCGGGCTTCAATTGCTTGACCGGGACGGACAGTGGCTTGCAGTCGATCCGCCAGCGGGTGCGCTTGTCGTTAATGTCGGTGACATGCTTCAGCGGCTGACCAACCACGTCCTGCCGTCGACGACGCACCGTGTCGTCAATCCGCCCCCCGAACGCCGCGGCGTGCCGCGTTATTCGATGCCGTTTTTCCTGCACCTCGCAAGTGATTTTCCGATCGCCACATTGCCGGGCTGCGTAACGCCAGCCCGGCCGAACCAATACCCCGATCCGATTACTGCCGACGATTATCTACAGCAACGCTTGAAAGAAATCGGCTTGCTGTAGATAGCGCGCCGGATGACCGGACCACTCAAAATTGCGCTCGCCGGGCTTGGCACCGTGGGTGCAGGCGTCGTCGAGTTGCTCGATACCAATCGCGAAGTCATTGCGCGCCGGGCCGGGCGGCCAATCGACATTGTTGCGGTCAACGCGCGTGATCGCAACCGCGACCGCGGCGTCGACGTGTCGCGCTTTGACTGGATCGACGATACGCAGGCACTGGCAATGCGCGGCGATGTCGATGCTGTCGTCGAACTGATCGGCGGTGCCGACGGGCCCGCCCTTGCCCTCGCCCGAAGCACGATCGCGGCGGGTAAAGCTTTCGTGACCGCAAACAAAGCGATGATCGCGCATCATGGCGTCGCACTGGCCGCCGAGGCCGAAGCGAAAGGCAGTGCCCTCAAATATGAAGCAGCGGTTGCTGGGGGCATCCCGGTGATCAAGGGATTGCGGGAGGGAGCAGCCGCAAATGTCCTGACCGAAGTGTATGGGATCCTCAACGGCACCTGCAATTACATCCTGACGCGGATGGAAGCCGAAGGATCGGACTTTGCTGAGGTGCTCGCTGATGCGCAGGCACTTGGTTATGCCGAAGCCGATCCATCGTTCGACATCGACGGTGTCGATGCGGCGCACAAGCTCAGCATTCTCGCCAGCCTTGCGTTCGGCACAAAGCTCGATTTTGGCGCGGTCCACGTTTCAGGCATCCGCCATGTCCTTGCCGGCGACATTGCACAGGCGCGTGCGCTCGGTTTCTGTGTGCGGCTGGTCGGACTGGCCCAGGCTGACGCGCATGGCTTGTTCCAGCGTGTTCATGCTTGCCTCGTCCCGCTTGATCATCCGCTTGCGCATGTTCGCGGGCCAATGAACGCCGTCGTTGCCGAAGGAAATTTCGTCGGGCGCCTGCTGTTCGAAGGACGCGGGGCCGGCGCGGGGCCCACGGCTTCTGCGGTTGTCGCTGACCTCATCGACATTGCGCGCGGCGAATATGGTCCGGCATTCGCGATGCCCGTTGCCAACCTCGACGATGCCAAAGTGGCCGACCCCGGTGATCGTCGCGGGCGAAGCTATCTGCGGTTTACGGTGACCGACAAGCCCGGCGTGCTTGCCGAACTTACCGCCGCAATGCGCGATGGCGGCGTTTCGATCGAAAGTCTGATCCAGCGCGGGGCCGCACCTGATGGGGGCGTGCTGGTCGCGATGACGACGCATGAATGCACCGGCCGTGCCGTCGATGCCGCGCTAGCGCGGCTGGCAGGGAGTGTCAGCCTGGTGGGCAAACCGATGCGGATGCCGATACTCGACGTTTAATCGGCAAGCGGGCGCCGTATTGCCGTCACGCTGCGCTCGAAAGCATCAGGGCCGCCGTAATTATCGACTTTGTCATAACCCTCGCCTATCGCGCCGCCAGAGGCCGAAGAGGAACATAGATCGATGATTGCTGCAAGTCAGGTGCTCGACCGGGTGCTCGTTCTCGAAATGGTGCGTGTCACCGAAGCGGCGGCAATCGCAGCATCGACGCTGATCGGCCGCGGCGATGAAAAGGCCGCCGACCATGCTGCTGTCGAAGCAATGCGCGCGGCGCTGAATGAGCTGTATATGGACGGCACCGTCGTCATCGGTGAAGGCGAACGCGACGAAGCGCCGATGCTGTATATCGGCGAAAAAGTCGGCTCCGCGATCGGCACCGGGCCAAAAATCGATATCGCGCTCGATCCCCTCGAAGGGACGACGATCACGGCGAAAGCGGGACCCAATGCGCTCGCGGTGCTTGCGGTCGCCGAACACGGCAATCTGCTCAACGCGCCGGATGTGTATATGGACAAACTGGCGGTCGGTCCGGGTTATCCCGACGGCATCATCGACCTGAACCGATCGGCGACCGAAAATGTCACCGCAATTGCCGCGGCAAAGGGCGTCCGGCCCGATGAAATCATCGTTTGCGTGCTCGATCGGCCGCGCCATGAAAAGCTGATTGCCGAACTGCGCCTCATCGGCTGCGGGGTCATGCTGATTGGTGACGGCGATGTCGCCGGCGTGATTGCAACCACCGATCCCGATACGACGATCGACATGTATATGGGGTCGGGCGGTGCACCCGAAGGCGTGCTGGCCGCAGCAGCGTTGCGCTGTGTCGGGGGTCAGTTCAAGGGGCGGCTGCTGTTCCGCAACGACGACGAACGCGCACGTGCGCGCAAATGGGGCATAACCGATCTCGACCATATTTATGACCTGACCGAACTGGCAAAGGGCGACTGCATTTTTGCGGCGACTGGCGTCACCGATGGGTCGTTGCTCGCGGGCGTCAAGCGGCTGCGCGATGGTCGGATGACGACCGAAAGCGTGGTCATGCGCGCCAGTTCGGGAACAGTCCGCTGGGTCCGCGGGGATCACCGCAAAGCCGTTTAGTTGATCCGTGCGCGGAACCGGATGGTAAAGCTCGGCTGGCCACCGACAGTTGCGGCCAGCATCGTGCCGGTCGGCGCAATCCGCACATTGGTCACGGCCCCGTCATAACCGGCGCCGTCGGGGACCAGTGGCAGACCGCCCGTGCGTGTCCAGGTGACGTTGGCGGGATAGGCAAAAGCCAGTCCGCTCGATGGCGTGCCATCGACGAACGTCACGGCATTGGCACCGACGAATGTCGCAAGGTTTGCCGGAATCGGATCGTTGATGACGACTGTGCTCAGGTCGACAGGGCCCGTCCCGGCATTGGTGATCGTGATGTTATAATCGACGATGGCGCCCGGAATTAGTTTGGGATTGGTTGTCCCGTTGACGGGATCCGAAACCACTGACGACGTTTTCGTGATTGCCAGCTTCGCTTTGTTGATCGCATTATTGGTGACGGTGCAGATTATGTTGTCGCCCAGCTGCGGCGTCACGCTGGCCCCTACCGTATTCGGCAGGGCAGTCGGCGTTGTCGGTGCATAGCTGTTCGTGCACGCCATGCCCGACGTATAATATGTGAGGTTTGTCGTGCCCGATGCCGCTTCGTTGAAGCTGTAGGTTGTGCCCGCCGTGCCCAGAAACTGTGGCGTGCTGCCTGTCGCGATTGTCGCGCCGGTTCCGGTGGTTGTCGTGGTTGCAACCACCGTTGGCCCGTTCGTCACGTTCATTATGAACTGATCACCGGCAAACACGCGGGTGCCGCCAAGCGCTTTCGTCAATGTAAGGCGCGGCCGGGCGATATTGGTAAAAGTGCAATTGATTGCATCACCGTAACTGAGCGTCCCGTAATTATACGAAGTCGTCACGACGTTGACGACGGTTGCGCCGCTTGCGTTGGTGCAGATCAGCCGTGCGCTGTAACTGGCCAGCGGGCTGACACTGCCGCCGGCCATCGTCTCGTCGAGAGTCAGCGGAAGGCCCGACGCAAGCGAGACAACCGCGGACGTAAACGGACCGTTGCCGGTGCCGCTTGTCGTCCCCGATGTCAGGACGGCGCCCGTATTGGTCGATTTTACATAATACGTGAATTGGTCGGCGGCGTTGATGCGTGTGCTCAGGATTTGCTTGGTCAGCTTGAGCGAAGCAAAGCGGACGGCGAACATCGCACCTTGGAGGCCCCCAGCGCCCATCGTGCTCGAAACGGTCATCGCCGGCACGGGCGGACCGCCCGCGGGCGCCGTGCTGCCGAAAATATAGCCACCCACATTGCCGCCAAGCCCGCCCCCCGATTCGGTCACGGTTGTGGTGCCGGTGCCGGTTACCGTCGGATATTGGTTGCCGCTGATCGGATTGACCTGGTCCAATATCGTCCAGCCGCCGCCGTTTGTCGTAAATGCCAGGCTTTCGGCGCCATCGGTTGATTCGGCATCAGCGGCGACGAACATGTAAGTCGTCGCGACACCGGCGCCCGACGGCGCGGAAATGACGATATTGCGAAGCGTCACCGTCGAAGACCCGGCCGCTGCGGTGTAGATGATCGGTCGGCCCGGAATGCCGATAAACGCACTGTTGCCGACGGCTGCTCCCGTCCACGACGGCGCGGTCGACGCAACAAAGGCAGTCGCATTGGGGCTGGTGGCGCGCACGTTGAGCGTGAGCGTCGATCCGTCGGTCAGCGTGAAGCTGAAATTCTGCCCCGCCGCTGTTTTGGCGGTCGCGTCATTATATCCGGTGAAATCGAGCCAGCAATAAGTCTGCCATTCGGGCGGCGCTGTTCCCTGCGTCGTCGCCGATGAACAAGTATTGGCAAATGCCGGCGCGCAGCAACCCAGCATGAAGATCGCCGCAATGATCTGCGCGACTTTCTGTCGAAACGAGCCCACGTTCCAGACATTAAGTGCAGTTCGCTTAAGATATGGCTAATTATCGTTAATCTCTGTTGCTGG
>JANLWD010000292.1:0-3765 GCA_031364345.1 Sphingomonas sp. | reverse complement strand
CTGACCGTCCAGCGCCATATGAGCTGGATTTCCACCGCTCACGTCGGGATGGTTCGGATCGTGACCCGACTCCAAATCCAGCCCTAAACCGAACTGCACGCCGACATAATCGACGTCAGCTCCGTAGGCGAGCGCCTGATTTACAGGGATCGTCCAAGGCGTTGTAGTCCAGACTACCGCATGAGCAGTGCTGCCGAACTGCGGTTGCGACGGCCAATTAGAAATCTCGAACGCCACGTCGATCTGCGTCGAGACGATGTCCTCATATTCGACCTCGGCTTCGGCGAGCGCGGTTTTTTCGACCGGGGACCACATCACCGGCTTTGCGCCGCGATACAATTGCCCCGACTCCGCGAATTTCATCAGCTCGGACACGATGGTCGCTTCGGCGGCGAAGTCCATTGTCAGATAGGGATGGTCCCAGTCGCCGTTGATGCCCAGCCGCTTTAGCTGTTCGCGCTGCGTATCGACCCAGCCTTGCGCATAGGCGCGGCATTCGGCGCGGAATTCCGCCGCGGGCACTTCGTCCTTGTTCAGCTTTTTCTTGCGATAGGCCTCTTCGACCTTCCATTCGATGGGCAGGCCGTGGCAGTCCCAGCCGGGCACATAGGGCGCGTCCTTGCCGAGCAGGCTCTGCGTGCGCACCACCATGTCCTTCAGGATATGGTTGAGCGCATGGCCGATGTGCATGTCGCCATTGGCATAGGGCGGCCCGTCGTGGAGGATGAACTTTTCGCGGCCTGTGCGCGCCGCGCGCAACTTTTCATACAGGCCCATCTCCTGCCATTTCGCCAGGATGATCGGCTCCTTTGCGGGAAGCCCGGCCTTCATGGGGAAATCAGTCTTCGGCAGGAAGACGGTGTCGCGGTAATCGATTTTTGTTTCGGCGGCGTCGGTCATGTCTCCGCGCGCTTAGGCGAAGCCGACGCCCAAATAAACCCTGCCGCGTCATGAGTGAAATTTGGGATGAGTTGAGCCCAATCTAAACGAATCGTTTAGGGCGTCAGTTGCCAGCAGCTGGTAACTTTTCTGTGTCTTCCGATAGAGGGTCCGGTGATGAGTATCGATGCGGTAAGCGGCAATCGTCAGTCAACAACCTTTCAGAATAATTTGGATACCGGGTCTGCTGGTCGTGCAGCGTCCGTCGGTGCCATTGCAAGCGGCGCAGCAGGATTTGCGACGCCCAAGTCTCCGGTCGAACAAGGCGCAGCACTACGCGCGCTGGATGGCCAGACCGGCAGCCGGCTGGTCAGTGATGCGATTGCACGCGGCGAGAAATCTGCTCCCGAAACATGCCGCGTTGATGTTCAGTATAACTCAATTGGTGCGACAGCGAACATTGCATCGCACGCCTACATCGTCACGCGCGACGGCGATTCGACGAATTATTTCCGCGGTGGCCCGACCGGCGTAGGGATTGGATCGGGTTCCAGTGGTTCGGGCGCATCCAGCGCGTCAAGCAATACGAGTGGCGGCGATCAGGCGCAGCGCGGCTGGGGAACAATCACCACAGAATATGGTGCGTATCGGCAAGGAACGCGCGACTGGAATCCCAATCCGCGTGCTGTGCAGAATGTCACGAACGCACCCGGAAATTGTGACGCGATTGAATCGGGTTTCCGCACCACCGCTGATGCCATCCGCAACGCAAATGTGCCTTACAGCCCCTTTGGCCCGAACAGTAATTCGGTCGTTCGCGAGTTGCTTGAAAACAATGGCATAACGGGTGTAACGCCGGTTACGAACGCACCGGGCTGGAGCAGTAATATTCCATTCTGATGATGGCTGGGACAAACCTGATGTGGCGATCCTTGGCGGCTACCGCACTCATCGCGCTGGCGGGATGCAGCGCTGTTGGTGGGGCGGAGAAAAACGTGGATAAGGCCGAACTTCAGCGCGAACTGGCGATAGCATTGCCGACCGGGAGCAGCGTTGAAGCCGTGATTTCCTATCTCGATCAGAAAAAGATCGAGCATTCTCAACTCGATAGTCATGCCGGATCGGCCCATCTGGGCTTAAACCCGGACGAGTCATCGATAGCGGCTATTATCCGGAACACTCGTCGGGTCTTTCCGGTCTCTTATTCCATCACGATGATGTTCACTTTCGGCCCGGATCGGAAACTGAATTCAATTAAAATTGATGAGGCCGGGACGGGTCCCTAGAGCAACGCCTTCGCCGCTTTGCAATCTTGGACCATTTGCGCCGTCAGTTCATCGAGCGTGTCGAATTTCGCTTCGGGGCGGATGAAAGCGTGGAGTTCGACTTCGATTATCTGCCCGTAAAGATCACCCGAAAAATCGAAGAAATAGGGTTCGAGCAATTCCTTGGGCGGATCGAACTGCGGCCGGATGCCGAGGTTTGCCGCGCCATCGAGCACACGGCCATCAGCTAATCGCCCGCGCACGGCATATATCCCGTAACGCGGGCGCAGGTAATTGCCCATGTCGATGTTCGCGGTCGGATAACCGATCGTGCGGCCGACTTTGTCGCCGTGCTGCACCGCGCCTTCGATTGCGAATGGCCGCGTGAGGAGGCGTGTCGACGTTTCGCAATCACCCGCTTGCAAGGCGGCGCGGATCCGGCTTGACGATATGACTTCGCCGCTTTCGCGGACGGGTCCGACGGTTTCGACGCTCACACCGTTCGCTGCGCCGACGGCCGACAGAACAGCGATATTGCCGCCACGCGCTTTGCCGAATGTAAAATCTTCACCTGTGACCAGCCCCGTTGCGCCGGTATCCGCAACGAGCCAGTCAGTCACGAAATCAGTCGCCGTGACATTGGCCATTTCGGCGTTGAAATCGAACACCAGCATAGCATCGGCGCCAGCGGCTGCAAACAATCGCTCGCGCTGATCGAGCGTCGTCAGGCGGAACGGCGGTGCATCAGGTTTGAAATAGCGCACCGGATGCGGATCGAATGTCGCAACGATGGCGGGACGACCGAGCGACTTCGCCAGTGCGACGGCGCTGCCCACGACAGCCTGATGCCCGCGGTGGAACCCGTCGAAATTGCCGAGCGCGACAATGCCGCCGCGCATCGCCCCGTCAACTCGATCTCCCCCCACCAGGCGCTGCATCGTATCGCTATATGATCGGGTCAGCGCGGCGGCAATGTGCTGGACAGGAGCCGAAGGACATTGCCGCCCATGACCTTTGCAATCTCGGCATCGCTGAAACCGGCGTCGACCAATCCTTGCGTAATCGAATCGATGCGCGTGGTGTCGAAACGCGTTTGCACCGCGCCATCGAAATCACTGCCGAGCCCGACATGATCGACGCCGACGAGGCTGCGGACATGCGCAATGGCCTTGACGATGCCGGCGGGTGAATTGTCGCACACCGCGGCGTCCCAATATCCGATGCCGATGACACCGCCCGTCCGCGCGACGCCCCTGATTTCGTCGTCGGTCAGGTTGCGGTTCACTTTGCAGGTGGCCTGGACCCCACCGTGGCTGGAAACGACGGGGCGCTTTGCCATGCTCAGCACTTCGGCAACACATTGATGGCTGCAATGCGCGATGTCGACGACCATGCCCTTGGCTTCCATCGCACGGATGATTTCGATGCCGAATGGCGTGAGCCCGCCTTTTTTGATGCCGTGCATCGATCCGGCGAGCTCATTGTCGAAGAAATGCGTGATGCCCGCCATGCGGAATCCCGCGTCGAACAAGCGGTCGAGATTGGCGCGCTTCCCTTCGAGATTGTGGAGCCCTTCGACCGACAGCATTGCGCCCACGAGGCGTTTGTCGTGGAAACGATA
>JANLWD010000259.1:0-5753 GCA_031364345.1 Sphingomonas sp. | reverse complement strand
TGCGGGGTGTGCCGTGGTCATCAGCCATGACCGCTTTTTCCTCGATCGGCTTGCGACGCATATTCTGGCGTTCGAGGGGGACAGCCATGTCGAATGGTTCGAGGGTAATTTCGAATCGTATGAAGAAGATAAGCGGCGCAGATTGGGTGATGCGGCGGACCGTCCGACGCGGTTGGCATATAAAAAGCTTACAAGATAAGCGGACCAAATAACCAATCGTCCATCATCAAGAGCCAAACGATACAGCAGGTTAGGTGTCATAGAGAAAGCTTCATGAACCTTTCCGCCGGACTGGGCGTCGTCCGGTTTCCCTCACTCGTGGCTAGGCGTGACCGGCCATAAGCGATGTGCTATTTAGATAGCGGGCGAAACTACTCTGCGAGGCACAGGCCGTGACAGTCTATCACTATATCGTGATTGCCCTGTTCGTTATGTTTGCAATCGCCGACGGTATCGGACGCCGGTCCAAATTTCCTAAAGTGCGCTTCTGGCGCATGATGGGTGTGATCTCGACCATTCTCTATTTCACGATTGCGACGTTCGCGCCCTATCTGTGGGACGCGTTTTTCGGGGCGCACCAGTTGATCGACGGATCGCGACTGCCCATATGGACGCAGGTCGTGGGTGGTTTTTTCGTTCTCGAGTTCGGCATTTATTTCTGGCATCGCGCCATGCACAGCTGGGAACCGCTGTGGCGTGCGACGCATCAAATGCATCATTCGGCCGAACGCGTGGATGTCTGGGGTGCTTATTATTTCCATCCGCTCGACATGGTCGGATGGGCGCTGCTCGGTTCGCTGTGTCTGGTCGGAATTTTCGGGCTCAGCCCTGATGCTGCGCTGGTCGTGGCTGTTCTGACCACTATTCCCGGTATTTTTCAGCATGTTAACATCCCGACGCCACACTGGCTTGGTTATATCCTGCAACGCCCCGAAAGCCACCTGATCCATCATCAGCGCGGCGTTCATGCCTATAATTATGGCGATATTCCGCTGCCCGATATGATTTTCGGCACATTCCGCAATCCTCGCGTGTGGGAGGGCGAGAATGGATTTCACCCCGGCTCAACGCTGCAGATTCCGGAGATGCTCGCTTTTCGTAAGATTACTTAACCGGTGCGAAGCTGATATTTTCGTCTACCGTGTGATCTCTGCCAGTGCCGCAGTTCCAATCTCAGCACCAAATCAATCTCGGCCAAAAATAAAACTGTATTCAGAGCCGTGTCGATGTCGAGCGGCGTGCCCGTCACTACGATCGTACTACGCTTTCAAACAGCGCGTCGTCCTGGTCGCGACGACACGTAAAACCATGCCCCGCGTGGCGATCATGCTCATGAAGCAATGACGCCGACAAATGCTTTGTCAGTCACCCCGTCAAACGTTCAAACGTGCGCGCATTTCCTTGCCAGGTTTGAAGTGAGGTACGCGTTTGGCATCGATCTCGACAGCGGCGCCGGTCCGCGGGTTGCGACCGGTGCGCGCGTCGCGATCGCGTGTCGAAAATGTGCCGAACCCGCGCAATTCGACGCGGCCGCCGTGCGCGAGTTGCGCCACGACTTCTTCGAAAAAGCAGTCGACAATCGCCTCGACATCGCGCGCAGCGAGTCCAGGATTTTTCAGGACGAGTTTTTCGATGAGTTCAGAACGGATCATGGCGCACTCCGGATTTTGCAGGCGGGGACACCACCGATCTCCCCGCCGCTAACATTGGTGATACGCACTCTCAACACGCGTGATCTGAACCATGGCATTTGGTTCATATGTCTTAGAAAAGGGTTACTTTTTACCGTCACGTGCTTTCAACGCTTCGCCAAGAATATCGCCCAGTGACGCGCCCGAATCGGACGAGCCATATTGCTGAACGGCCTGTTTTTCTTCGGCGACCTGCATTGCCTTGACTGAGAAATTCGGTTTTTTCGACCTGTCGAAACCAATGACCATCGCATCGAATTTCTGGCCGACCTGATAGCGCTCTGGGCGCTGCTCGTCGCGGTCGCGGCCAAGATCGGCACGCTTGACGAAACCGGTCGCGCCATCATCGCCGGCCTGCACTTCAAGGCCACCGTCGCGGACTTCAAGGACGGTCACGGTGACGACTGCATTTTTGGCAAGACCGGAACCGGCGCCAGTCGATCCGACCACAGGCGCACCCTTTTCCATCTGCTTCATGCCGAGCGAGATGCGTTCTTTCTCGACATCGATATCGAGCACGACGGCTGTGACCGTCTCACCCTTACGGTGCAGGTTGAGCGCGTCTTCGCCCGAAATGCCCCACGCAATGTCGGACATGTGGACCATGCCGTCGACATCGCCGTCGAGACCGATGAACAGGCCGAATTCGGTCGAATTCTTGACTTCGCCTTCAACTTGCGAACCGACAGGATGGTCGGCTGCAAACTGCTCCCACGGATTTGAGATTGCTTGCTTCAACCCAAGCGAAACACGACGCTTCTCGTTGTCGACTTCGAGGACGATGACATCGACTTCCTGGCTCGTCGAAACGATTTTGCCGGGGTGCACGTTCTTTTTCGTCCAGCTCATTTCGCTGACATGGACGAGGCCTTCGATACCTGGCTCGAGTTCGACGAAAGCACCATATTCGGTGATGTTCGTGACCCGGCCCGACAATTTGGCACCGATCGGATATTTGGCTTCGGCACCGTCCCATGGATCGCGTTCGAGCTGTTTCATGCCGAGCGAGATGCGTTGCGTATCCTTGTTGATACGGATGATCTGAACCTTGACTGTGTCGCCGATGGCAATGGCTTCGGACGGATGATTGATCCGTTTGTAGCTCATGTCGGTGACATGGAGCAGCCCGTCGATGCCGCCAAGATCGACGAATGCACCGTAATCGGTGATGTTCTTGACGACGCCGTCGATGATCTGCCCCTCAACGAGAGTCGAGATGAGCCCGGTGCGCGCTTCGGCGCGGCTCTCTTCGAGAATTGCACGACGCGACACAACGATATTGCCGCGCTTGCGGTCCATTTTCAGGATCTGGAAGGGTTGGACGATGTCCATAAGCGGCGTCACGTCACGGACCGGACGAATGTCGACCTGCGACCCGGGCAGGAAGGCAACCGCGCCGCTGAGGTCAACAGTGAAGCCACCCTTCACACGACCGAAAATCACACCGTCGACGCGAGCGGACTTTTCAAATTCAGCTTCGAGCGTGTCCCAAGCGGCTTCGCGGCGCGCGCGATCGCGGCTGAGCATCGCTTCGCCGTGCATGTTTTCAACACGGTCAACGTAAACTTCGACAATATCGCCGACATTCAGTTCGGCTTTTTGACCGGGCGCAGCGAATTCGCGGAGCGAAACGCGGCCTTCGGATTTCAGGCCGACGTCGATGACGGCCATATCGTTTTCAATAGCGGTAACGGTGCCCTTGACGACTTTGCCTTCGAAGCCGCCATCGGCTCCGATCGACTGTTCGAGAAGCGCCGCAAAATCGTCGCGTGTAGGAAGTGCCGCAGTGGCCATAAGTTTATCTATCCTAATATTTGATATTTCCGGCCTGCCGGTTGTATCCGGCGGTCTTTGACCAGAGTTGCCGTGACGACCGTATATCGCCGCAGCATCTGCTTTCGCAATCATTCGGAGGAAGCAGAAAAACGAAAAGCGCGACCGGAATTACCGACGCGCTCTAAGCTGTTACTCGAGCTTCCACCAACGCGACCGCTCGGCAGACGGCCAAAGGTATAGCGATATCGCTGGTGTCGAGCAAGTCGGCATCTGATGCCCGCAGCAGCGGCGAAAATGCGCGTCCCGAATCGCGCTCGTCGCGACTGACAATATCAGCGTAAACATGATCATAGGTGGCACCGACGCCGGCACGAACGAGCTCGGCGTGGCGACGCTTCGCCCGAACTTCGGGTGCTGCCGTCACATAAAGTTTTGCGCTGGCGTGCGGAACGATGACAGTGCCGATGTCGCGGCCATCGAGAACGGCGCCGCCTGGCTGCGCTGAAAAAACGCGTTGTCGTTCGAGTAGCGCGGCGCGTATCGGCGCGTGGGCCGATACAACCGATGCTGCGCGCGCGGCCGCTTCGCTGCGCAGTTCCGGATCGTCGAAAATGGTGTCGCTGAAATCACATGCACGCAATGCATCGATTGCATCGGCAGGATCACCACCATGACGCAGCACCGTGAGGCCAACAGCGCGATAGAGTAATCCGGTGTCGAGATGCGGTAGCCCGAAATGCGCCGCAAGCGCGCGCGCGATGGTGCCTTTGCCCGACGCCGCGGGGCCATCGACTGCGATAATCACCGCTGTGCTCGCAAAGCGACGACGAGGCCAAAGATGGCGATCATCGCCCATGCGACCTCAAGGACGACTGCGGCAAGATTGAAGTTGACCGACAGCGACACAAGCAAGAGTATCGCGCCTAACAGGTTGAGAAAATTAAATAAAATCTTGTTCATTGCGGGCGATATGTTCGCATAGATGAATGCGCCGATAAACAGTGCGCTGCCCAACAGACCGATGATGTCGGCGGTGTGTTTGCCGATCATGATCGCAACGCTTCAAGCATGCGTTCGAACCCGGGAAAGCTCGTCGCAACCGGACCTATGTCGTCGATTATTACCGACTGTTTCGACACGAGACCGGCAATCGCAAAACTCATCGCGACGCGGTGATCGAGATTCGTGCGGATCGTGGCACCGCCTGCGAATGCCTCGCCACCGCGCCCCTCGATCATCAGGCCGTCTTGAAGTTCCTCGACCGCCACGCCGATCGCGCGGAGGCCGTTGGCCATGACTGCGATCCGATCCGACTCCTTCACGCGCAATTCTTCAAGACCGCGAAACACGCTGCGCCCCTCGGCAAGTGCCGCGGCAATGAATAATATCGGAAATTCATCGACCATACTCGGCACAATCGCCGGCGATGTGTCGATACCGCGTAAAGACGAGTGGCGAACTACAATGTCGGCAACGGGTTCACCACCGACGATACGATCGTTGGAGAACATGATGTCCCCGCCCATGGCGCGCAGAACGTCGTAAACACCGCTGCGCGTCGGATTTATGCCGACATTGTTGATCGTTATTGCCGACCCGGGGACGAGCAAGGCAGCGACTGCGGGAAAAGCAGCGGACGAAGGATCGCCTGGAACGACGATGCTTTGCGCCCGCAGTTCGGCTTCGCCACGGATCGAAATGACGTCACCTTCGCGCGATATGTCAGCGCCAAAGCCGGCAAGCATCCGCTCGCTGTGATCGCGCGTCAGCACTGGTTCGATGGCGCGCGTGATGCCGGGCGTGTTCAGCGCTGCCAGCAGGATTGCCGATTTGACCTGCGCAGACGCAACCGGCAGTCGATATTCGATCGGGACTGCCGGGCATAACCCACGCACCATCAGCGGCAAGCGGCCTCCGGAGCTCGACGTAAATTCGGCGCCCATCATCGACAGCGGGTCGATGACGCGGCCCATCGGTCGTTTGCCGAGCGACGCATCGCCGATAAATGTCGCCGTGATTGGGTGCGAGGCGACGAGACCCATCAGCAACCGGGTCGACGTACCCGAATTGCCCATGTCGAGTGCAGTCGACGGCTGTAACATTCCACCGACGCCGACGCCGTGAATGTGCCAGAACCGATCGCGCTTTTCGATTTGCGTGCCCATCGCGCGGAGTGCAGCCGCAGTCGCAAGGACGTCTTCGCCTTCGAGCAGTCCGTCGATAACCGATTCCCCGATGGCTAACGCCGACAGCATTAGCGCGCGGTGCGAAATCGATTTGTCGCCG
>JANLWD010000246.1:0-2193 GCA_031364345.1 Sphingomonas sp. | reverse complement strand
ATTCGAATAAACGCGCAGGGCGGCGGTTTCCAAGTCGCAGTTGTGGCACGCCTGATGTTTCAGGCTGTTGGCGCGGACGTGGTTCTGGTCGAGCGGTTCGTCTTCGGCACTGGCGGCAAGGAAAGCGGCTTCGGCAATCATTCGCGTTTGCAGCGGGAGCAGATCGCGGAAAATGCCCGAGAGCGTCACAATGACGTCGATCCGCGCGCGGCCGAGTTCGGCGAGCGGGATAAGTTCGGCACCGGCCAGCCGCCCATAGCTGTCGAAACGCGGCCGCGCGCCGATCAGCGCCAGCGCCTGCGCGATTTGCGCGCCTTCGCTTTTCAGGTTGTCGGTGCCCCACAGGACCATCGCGAGCGTTGTCGGCGCGTTGCCGGTATCGGCGACATGCCGCGCGATGAGGGCCGCGGCTTGCGCCGTCCCGTCCTGAACCGCAAAGCGGCTGGGGATGCGGAACGGGTCGAAGCCGTGGATGTTGCGGCCGGTTGGCAGGACTTGCGGGTTGCGGATCAGGTCGCCGCCGGGGGCAGGGCGGATGAACCGGGCATCGAGTGCGCGAATGACGCCGC
The DNA here is from genome assembly GCA_031364345.1 of Sphingomonas sp. Lineage (GTDB taxonomy): Bacteria > Pseudomonadota > Alphaproteobacteria > Sphingomonadales > Sphingomonadaceae > Sphingomonas_O. The sequence goes on along the minus strand of JANLWD010000246.1, from coordinate 1,624 downwards.
CGAGTTCGTCTTCGTTGATCGCGTGCAGCCCTTCGGGGATCAGCGTTGCTTCGAGTTCGTAAAGCTGTGTCCCGAGCGTTTCGAGATTGCCCGCATCGAGATCGAGCGCCGTTGCCGTTTCGACGATCATCGGCGTCAGGTTGGCGCGCTCGTCGCCGTCGGGCGAACTGCGATAGCGATCGAGGAGCACTTTCAGATCGTTGAGCCCCGCGTAGAGCCCGGATTGGGTCAGCGGCGGGGTCAGATAGCTGATCAGCGTCGCGCTCGACCGGCGCTTGGCAATCAGCCCTTCGGACGGATTGTTCGACGCATAAAGGTAAAAATTGGGCAGATCGCCGATCAGCCGTTCGGGCCAGCATTTGCCCGATAAACCCGCTTGTTTGCCCGGCATGAATTCGAGCGCACCGTGCGTGCCGAAATGCAGCACGGCATCGGCCGCAAAATCCTCGCGCAGGTAGCGATAGAATGCGCTGAACGCATGCGTCGGGGTAAACGTCCCTTCGAACAGCATCCGCATCGGATCGCCTTCATAACCGAAGCTTGGCTGAACGCCGATGAAAATGTTGCCGAATTGCGCGCCATAAACATGGAGGCTGCTGCCGTCAGCTTGCGCTTTGCCGGGCGCGGGGCCCCATTGCGCTTCGATCTCGCGCAAGTGCGACTCGCGGCGGACGTGATCGTCAGCGGGGATGCGCGCGTGGACGTTCGCATCGGCACCGAAGCGATCGGCGTTGCCTTTGAGGAGCGTATCGCGAAGGGCATCGACGCTAGCGGGGAGGTCGACGCTGTATCCCTCGGCACTCAAGCGGGTCAATGTGGCGAAAACCGAGTCGAACACGGCCATATAGGCCGCAGTGCCCGTTGCGCCGGCGTTCGGCGGGAAGTTGAACAGGACAAGTGCGAGTTTGCGTTCAGACCGCAAAGAACGCCGTAGCGCGACGAGCTTTTCGACTTTGGCGGCAAGCGCTTCGGCACGTTCGGGGCAGGAGCGCATTTCGCGGATCAGGCCGCCGGTGGGGAAGGTACAGCTGCGCGCGCAACCAGTGCAGGCCTCGCCCGAGCCGTCCGAACGCCCGCCGAACATGTTGGGGATGATCGCACCGTCGAGTTCGGGAATCGCGACCATCATTGTCGCTTCGAGCGGGAGCAGGCCGTTGCGCCCCGCACCCCATTGTTCGAGTGTCTGAAATTCGAGCGGATGCGCCGAGACATAAGGCACGTCGAGCGCGGCGAGCATGTCTTCGGCCGCTTTGGCATCATTATAAGCCGGGCCACCAACGAGCGAGAAGCCGGTCAGCGATACGACGGCATCGACGGTCGCGACGCCCTCTTTCATGAAAAAGGCTTCGATTGCGGGTCGGCTGTCGAGGCCGCTGGCGAATGCGGGGATGACATTCAGCCCGCGCGCTTCGAACGCTGCGATCACGCCGTCATAGTGCGCGCTGTCGCGACCGAGGAGGTAGGAGCGCAGCATGAGCAGGCCGACTGTGCCCGTGGCGGGCCGGCGTGCAAGCCGCGCGAGATTATCGGTCATCCGTTCGGGCAAGGCGGGGTGATAAACGCCGAGTTCGGGATATTCGATCGGCTGGGCGGCTTTCATCGTGCCGCGCAGGTCGCGGCGATC
>JANLWD010000239.1:0-12591 GCA_031364345.1 Sphingomonas sp. | reverse complement strand
CACCTCAATCCCCGACAGGCTTTCGAGCATCCAGTCGAGCAGCACGATGTCAGGCGGCGTTTCCTGCGCCATCAGGAGCGCTTCTTCGCCATCGGGGGTTTGCGCGACATCGAAGTCCTCGCGTTTGAAATGATAGACGAGTAGTTCGGCAAGTGCCGCATCATCTTCGACAAGAAGCATTTTAGCGCGTGTCATGATCAATCATCCTGGTCATCGGAAAACGGGTCGCCGCGCTCGCGCTCGGCCATATATTCGCCGGTCGCCGCGAAATAGACCATCTCGGCGACATTGGTTGCATGGTCGCCGACGCGTTCGAGGTTTTTCGCCACGAACAACAAGTGGGCGGCATTGCTGATGCTCTGTGGATTCTCTACCATGTAGGTCACGAGCGTACGAAAGATCGAGTTGTAGAAATCATCGACGACTTTATCGCGCTCGTTCACTTCGACCGCGAGCGCGGCGTCGCGTGCGGCAAAAGCGTTGAGAACATTGTGTACCATTTCGGTCGCGACCTGCGCCATGCTCGGCAACAGCGAAATCGGCTCGATCGTGCGACGCCCTTCCAGAGCGCCGGCGCGCTTGGCGATATTCTTGGCATAGTCGCCGATCCGTTCGAGGACGGCTGCGATTTTCAACGCCGCGATGACTTCGCGCAGATCGTCTGCCATCGGTGCTCTCAGTGCAATGATGCGCACAGCAAGCTTTTCAACTTCGGTTTCGAGTCGGTCGATCGCTTTATCGTCGGCAATCACCTTGCGAGCGAGTTCGAGGTCACGTTTGACGAGCGCCTGCATCGCTTGTGTGATCGCCATTTCCGCGCGACCGCCCATATCGGCGATATGGCCGCGCAATTCGCCGATCTCGTCGTCGAATGCCTTGACTGTGTGATCGGTCATCGCTGGGTGTCCTCAGCCATAGCGGCCTGTGATGTAATCTTTGGTGCGTTCCTGGCGGGGATTGGTGAATATGTCCGACGTGACGCCATATTCGACCAATGTGCCGAGATGAAAAAATGCGGTCCGTTGCGACACGCGCGCTGCCTGTTGCATATTATGCGTAACGATTACGATGGCATATCGGCCACGAAGCGCGTGAATTAATTCTTCGATTTTCGCGGTCGCAATCGGGTCCAGCGCCGAACATGGCTCGTCCATCAGGATGACTTCCGGATCAACGGCGATCGCGCGCGCGATGCACAGCCGTTGCTGTTGACCGCCCGACAGCGCGGTCCCGCTTTCGTTCAGCCGGTCCTTCACTTCCTCCCACAAGCCAGCGCGTTTCAACGATTCTTCGACGATCGCATCCATGTCGACTTTGGCAGAGGCGAGGCCGTGTATCCGCGGGCCATAGGCGACGTTTTCGTAAATCGACTTGGGAAAAGGATTGGGTTTTTGAAAAACCATGCCGACGCGCGCGCGCAACTGAACCACGTCCATATCGGGCGAATAAATGTCGTCGCCATCGAGCGTGATCTTACCCTCGTACCGCGCACTTGCGACGGTATCGTTCATCCGGTTGAGCGTGCGCAAAAACGTCGATTTCCCGCATCCCGACGGTCCGATGAACGCGGTCACATTTTCCTGATCGACGTCGATCGACACGCTGTTGATTGCTTGTTTCTGGCCATACCAGACTGATACGTCGCGCGCTGTCATCTTGTGGGTCATGTCGGGAGTCACCAGCGGGTTTCGAATTTGTTGCGCAAATAGATCGCGATCGCGTTCATGGCGAGGAGGAAGACAAGCAGCACGATGATTGCTGCGCTCGTCTTTTCGATGAAGCCACGGCTGACTTCATCGGACCACAAGAATATCTGCACGGGCAGCACGGTCGCGGGGTCCGAGACACCACCCGGTGGCGTCGCGACGAACGCGCGCATGCCAATCATTAAAAGTGGCGCAGTCTCACCAAGCGCGCGCGCCATTCCGATGATCGTGCCAGTCAAGATGCCGGGCAGCGCAAGCGGCAGGACATGATGGAACACGACCTGAATACGCGAAGCACCAACGCCGAGCGCGGCATCGCGGATCGATGGCGGGACCGATTTTATGGCATTGCGACCGGCAATCACGATGACCGGCATCGTCATCAGCGCCAGAGTCATGCCACCGACCAGCGGTGCCGATCGTGGCATCCCCCACATGCCCAAAAATACCGCCAGCCCGAGCAACCCGAAGATGATCGACGGGACCGCCGCCAGATTGTTGATCGATACTTCGATCAGGTCAGTCCAGCGGTTGCGCGGTGCATATTCCTCGAGATAGAGCGCCGACAGAACGCCGACGGGAAATGCCAGCAACAGCGTGATCGCCATCGTCAGCAACGATCCCTTCAACGCGCCCCATATGCCGGCTTGTGTCGGATCGGTCGCGTCGCTGCGCAGCAGAAACTGGCTGTTGAACCCGGTGGAAACGACACCCGCATCATCGAGGCGCTTGAAAAGTGCGCGCGCTTCGGGAGACCCTTCGCCGCGTTCGGCAAAAGCAATTGCGGAAGACGCCGGGATTTTTATCGTCGTGGCGCGCGACAGGATCGACGGATCGCGCGCGATTGCCGTGCGCAGCGTGAGCCAGCCATTTTCGGACACGGCAAGCCCGGCACCTTTGCCAAAGGCACGGTCAGCGGCGATCGCTGGGACCTCGACAAGTCCGACACCGGCGCGGGCTGCCTGCGCATCAATTCCCAGTTTTTCGAGATCAAAGGGAATCGCAATTTCGGTCCGGGTAAACCCTCGTGCGCCGTTCGATACCATTGTGATCAGCAAAAATGCGAGGAAGCCGGCGGACAGCAGGATGGCAAATAGGCCGGTTGCGCGGAACAGCCGTTCGCCGCGATAGCGACGCGCGATCCGCGCCCGCCGATCGTGGGATTTCCAGTCGGTCGGGATGCGGACGAGCGGGTCAGTCATAAGCTTCGCGATATCGCTTTACGACGCGCAGTGCGACGATATTGAGCAATAGCGTCACAATGAACAGCACAAGCCCGAGCGCAAAAGCGGCAAGCGTTTTGGCGCTGTCGAATTCGCTGTCGCCGGTCAGCAGCTGGACGATCTGCGTCGTCACTGTCGTGACGCTGGCAAAGGGATTGGCCGTCAAATTGGCTGCGAGCCCAGCGGCCATCACGACGATCATCGTTTCGCCGATTGCGCGACTGACCGCAAGCAGGACGCCGCCGACGATGCCGGGAAGTGCTGCTGGAACGATCACTTTTCGAATGGTTTCGGACGTTGTCGCTCCCATAGCGAGGCTGCCATCGCGCATGGATTGCGGCACTGCGGCAATCGAATCGTCAGCCATCGACGACACGAACGGGATGATCATGATGCCCATGACGAGGCCGGCTGCAAGCGCGCTCTCCGAGCTTGCGCCGGGAATGCCGAGCGCCGTTGCAAACTGTCGCACCGCCGGCGCTACGGTCAGGGCCGCGAAATAACCATAGACGACCGTCGGGACGCCCGCGAGAATTTCGAGCAGCGGCTTCATCCATTTCCGTGTCGATGGCCGGGCATATTGCGTCAGGTAAATCGCGCTCATCAAACCGATCGGGATCGCGACGATCATCGCAATGATCGCACCGATGAATATCGTCCCCCAGAACAAGGGCACTGCGCCAAGCGCTTTCGTGTCACCACCCGCAGCGGCTTGGAGGCTCCAGCGCGTGTTGAACAAAAAATCGACCGGATTGACGAGTGAGAAAAACCGGAAACTTTCGAACACCAGCGAAATGACAATCCCCGCAGTGGTGAGAATTGCGATGAGCGATGCCAGCAACAGGATCACCATCGTCGCACGCTCGACTTGCGTTCGGGCGCGGAAATCGCGTGTGAGCCGGGTATATGCGAACGCTCCGAATGCCAGCGCAAGAGCGAGCGACAACAGCGTTCCGTACAAGCCGTAACGTCGCTGAGCGTCACGGAACACAGGCGCCAGCGTTTCTGCTTCGGGATTAAAAGCGGTTTGCAACTGGCCGCTGGCGATGCCGCGAGCTTCGCCAAGGATTACCGCCCGCTCGGCCGGATCATCGGGCAGGCTTTGGGCGATTTCGCTTGTCATCACGCTCTGCCTGACCAGCCCGGGCGTGACACTCGTCCATATCACTGCGAACAAAAGCGCGGGCAGGATCGCCGATATTGCGACGAACCAGCCATGATAGCTTGGCAAGGAATGCGCCCGGCGCGTCGGCGTCCCGACATGCGATACGCCGGCGATCTCAAACTGTGCTGCTTTTGCCCGACCGGCAAACCACGCCATGATGCCCAGCGCGAAAATCGTCATCAGCATCGTGGTCATCGACATACCCGGTCCCCCAGCGATTTTTATTTCAGCGTTGCGGGGTCGAGTGGTTTCATATCCTTGGCCTGCTGCGCTGCCGCCGTCCGCACGGCATCTGGCGCGATGACCATGCCCCGCTGTTTCAAATAGCCGTCAGGGCCCCATGCGCTGGCAAATTCGTCGACATAAGCCTGGAGGCCCTTGATCGCTTTCAGGTGCGCGCTTTTCACATAAATGAACAACGGGCGCGCGCCGGGATACGAAAAATCCGAAATCGACGCATAGGTCGGCATCACGCCATTGATCGGATTGCCGACCAGCGTTTCGGTGTTCTCCTCAAGGAACGAATAGCCGAACACGCCGATCGCCTGAGGATCGGCGAGCAATTTCTGGACGATCAGATTATCGTTTTCACCGGCATCGACGAACGCTCCGTCTTCGCGGATCGTCGTGCAGGTTTTCTTGTGAAGATCGGCGTCTTTTTCCTTGAGTGCCTTCATCGCCGCGTCGGTGTCGCAGCCTTTTGCCAAAATCAGTTCGGCAAGCGCATCACGCGTGCCGCTGGTCGACGGCGGTCCGTAAACTTTGATGGGAATCGCCGGAAGCGCCGCGTTGACGTCTTTCCATGTTTTGGCGCTTTGCGCTTTGCCAAACGGATTTGCAGCGAGCGCGGCGTAGACATCGCGCGGGGTGAGGGCGAGTTTGGGGCCCGTTTTCCCTTCCGCAAACGCAATGCCGTCCAGACCGATCTGAATCTCAACCACGTCGTTCACTTTGTTTTTCACGCAGGTCTCATATTCGGACTTTTTAATCGCGCGTGACGCATTGGCGATGTCGGGAAAGCGCGCGCCGACGCCGGCACAGAATAATTTGAACCCTGCGCCGGTCCCGGTTGATTCGATGATCGGGGATTTTGTGCCCGTATTTTTGTTGACGAACTGCTCTGCAACGGCAGTCGCAAACGGATAGACGGTTGACGATCCGACAGCCCTGATCTGGTCGCGGACAGCAGCAGCGGTGCCGTCGCCTGCGTCATCGCATCCGCTCAATGCGGCGAGCGCGGTGACGGCAATAATCGCACTTAGTCGGATCATATCAGGAAACCTCATTTATGCAGGACTGCGTGCCCCGTCCGGCATCGCCTATCAGCGATTCGAATGGTTCTTGTTTCAGTTCGGTGACGTTTCGATGACAGTCGGTGCAGGCGCAGCCGGAATACTGATCGACACCGTGGTGCCAACACCGACGACGCTGCTGATTTCAAGGCGTCCCCGATGCCGCTCGACGATATGCTTCACGATCGCCAGGCCCAGCCCGGTTCCGCCGAGTGCACGACTACGCCCCGAATCGACTCGGTAAAATCGCTCGGTCAATCGCGGTACATGTTCGGCGGGGATGCCGTCGCCCTCGTCGGTGACGATCAATCGGACGACCGCTTCATCGCATTTGACCGCGATCCCGATCGCGCCGTCCTGCCGCCCATATTTGAAAGCGTTGCCCGCGAGGTTGTGTATGATTTGCGACAATTGCGCACGATCTCCGGTCACATTTCCGCTGTCCGGATCGAGATCGAGCGTGATGCGGTTCGCTTGATCGCCCTGCAAATCGCGAAGTTCGCCCGCAACTTCGCGCACCAGTGTCGTCAGCGAAACGGTCGTGTCGGGAAGCAGATATTTCTCGGACTCGATCCGGCTCAGTGAAATAAGATCATCGACAAGACGTTGCATCCGCCGCGCTTCCTTAAACATCACGTCAAGAAAACGTCCGCGGACTTCGGGATCGCCGCCAGCTTTTTCATCGGCGAGTGTTTCGATAAAGCCTAAAATAGCGGCGAGTGGCGTGCGCAATTCATGGCTCGCATTGGCAACGAAATCGACGCGCGCCTGTTCGACGGCATGCCGGGCACTACGGTCGATCAGGTGAACGATGCGTTTTCCCGATGCGATCGACGCGACATGCAGCGCCATCTGGACATCGCGCCCGCCAAGCCCGACCAATTCAACATTGCCGTCGTGCGCATCGGCCGCAAAAAGCGCCGACGCAGCCGGATGCCGGATCGCAAGCCGGATATCTTCGCCGATGATATGGCGCCCCAATAATGTTTGCGCAGCCGCATTGGCAATCCGAACGCGGTTGTCGGTCACCAGCAGGACTGGTTCCGATATTGCACCCAGCATCTCGGCGTCGCCTTCGCCGGTCGGGAACGATTCCTGCGCCGGCCGCATCGGTGTCGGCTCGGCCATATAGGCCATGATAATGATCGAACCTATGCCAGCGGCAATTACGGCGGCGGCCGCCCAGAGACTGCTGCCGAGTTGATAAACGGCAAGCGCAATCGCGGTTACGACGAACAGTGCCATCGCGATACGGATCGAGCGTTCTTCAAGCATGACGCGAACCTAGCGCGGTCGCATGACGTCAGTAAGAGCGATTAACCATCGGCGATCGCCATTTGTATTTTTTTTGCTTACAGCACGCCAAATGGATGACGGGGCCGCACACATGGATGTCGAGTTGAATGCCGCGAACCGACGACGCGTTCTTCAACTTGGTGCGCTGGGCGCGTCGGCAATGCTGACGGTACGACCAGCGCTCGCGCAAACCGCGGCATCAGTCATCAGTTGCCAGATTCCCGTGCCCGACGGTCCTCGGGCCGGCAGCCTGATCGCTGCCGACGGATCGCTTGTGCCGCCCGGCACCGCCGGCGCGTTTTCGGGGCCCGCGCTTCCGCTCAAGGGTGCTGACGTGAAACGTGCGTTATCGGGTGCCTCGCTTCCCGGACAAGATCCTGCGGCGAGTCAGGCTTATATGAATTATGTTCGTCGGCTTCAGCACGGACAAAGCGGTTTTACGTGTTTCGCGTCGCTTCAAATGCCGCGTCCCTAGTCGACTGTCTGGTGCATTATCGAGCCACGCCCGCCAACCAATTGCGGATCGTGCGGCTTGACAGCCTTGCGGCAATTTATCATCGCACAAGCGGCCAGACGCACGTCGTCGCCGAGCCTGTTCCCGAATTGCTCGAAGCTCTCAGCGCGCAGAGGCACGGCGTGACATCGCTGATCGCCTATTTGGGGCTCGAAGATAACGACGACGTTCGTGCAGTCCTCGCCGAACGTCTCGCCGAACTTGTGGCATCAGGACTGGTGGTTGTTGAATGAGACACCACTTCACTGTGCAGATCGGGCCAATCACGTATCGCGTGGCATCGGTCTGGCCGCAGCCGATCGCTGCACTTGCGGACCTATACAGGCATTATCCTGCGGGCGACGGTATCGCGGATTACAGCGTGCGCCTCGAGCCCGATCGCTGGTGGCGGCGACGATTGCGGCCATCGATTGCCATTCGCGGCGATTACATGCTTCCCGACGCGCTCCCGTTGCCGCTCGCACAGGGCCTCCTTGCGGCTGAAATGGGCATGAATCTTCAGCTCGCTTTGGGTGAACGACGTTTTTTGCTGTTGCATGCGGCAAGTGTTGAACGCGACGGACGTGCCCTGATCCTGACGGGTGAGTCGGGCTCGGGCAAATCGACATTGTCGGCGTTGCTGGGCGCGACCGGATGGCGATTCATGGGCGACGAATTTGTCCTTATCGACCCCGATCGTGGTTCAATCCATCCGTTTCCCCGACCCGTCAGCCTTAAAAACGCGAGCATAAGCGTGCTCGAAGCCATGCACACCCGTGACCGCTTCGGTCCGCTTCTGTGCGGGACGCCAAAGGGCGATATCCGCCATCTGCGCCCCGACGAATCAGCGTTGGCATCAATGTCCCGCACCGCCACGCCGCACCTGATCGTATTTCCGCGATTCGGTTTCGACGCAGCGGTGCGCGATGTGCCACCGGGCGAAGCTTTCGTTCGCCTGACGCAGGCATCGACAAATTATACGGCGATGGGTGAGCGCGGTTTCGTGGCGCTGTCACGATTGGTTACGACAACGGCGGCCAAAGCAATCGATTACCCGGACACTCAAACTGCACTCGATTTGATTGCGGCGCTATGAAAATGCTTGCGCATGCGCTTGCCGATCCGGCTTCGGTGCTCTCGCTCAACCGTGAACAGTGGACAGCATTGATGTGCATGGCGCATGCCGAACGGCTTTCGGCAACATTGGCAGCGCGCGTTGGCGGACTGAACATCCCGGCACATGCGACTGCTGTGCTCGAAAATGCCATGCTGCATGCCGAGGCGGCTCGCGTTCGAGCTCTGTGGGAAGTCGAAATGGCCCGGCGGGCGCTCGTCGCAATCGACGTGCCGGTTATGCTGTTGAAAGGCAGTGCATTCGTTGCGGCGGGGTTGCTGGCAGGGCAGGGGCGGCTTGTCGGCGACCTCGACATATTAGTGCCCCGCGACCGGTTGGCCGATGTCGAGGCGGCCGTGCTCGGCGCCGGCTGGGAATGGCTGAAATCCGACGCGTATGACGATCAATACTATCGGACGTGGATGCATGAATTGCCGCCGCTTATCCACCGCGACCGCGATGCGATGATCGATATTCACCATACGATCCTGCCGCCAACTGCGGGCCCGACGCCTGACCCCGTGGCGATGATCGCCGACAGCATGCTGATGGAAAATGGTCTGCGTGTACTGTGTCCCGAAGATATGGTCGTCCATGCCGCGGCGCATCTTCTGGCCGATGGTGATATGGCGGGAGGCCTGCGGAATTTATGGGACATCCGGTGCCTTGTCGATGAGTTTCCCATGACTCGCCTTGCCGACCGTGCGCAGATGCACGGGTTGTCTCATGCCGTCGACCGCGCGCTGCGGCTCGTCGCGGTGATTTTCGATGGCTGCCCACCCCAATCGATGACGGATCGGTTATTTGCCAATCGCATTCTCGCGCGTGACGGCTGGGGCCGCGAGATGCGCAAGCCGACGCGATTTGCATTCTACGTCCGGTCACATCTGATCCGGATGCCGTTGCCGATGCTGATCCGTCACTTGTTCGTGAAATGGCGCAAGGGTAGGGCCAGGTCATGAATAACATTGCCGCGATCGTCCTTGCCGCGGGGCAGGGCACCCGGATGAAATCCGATCTTCACAAGGTGCTGCACCCGATCGCCGGCCGCCCGATGCTGATGCATTTGATGGCCAGCGTTGATGCGCTGTCGCCCGTTCGCAAAGTCGTTGTCGTGGGCAGCGGCAAAGAGCAGCTCGAAACCGCACTGGCCGGCAGCGCCGATCTCGCCGTGCAAGAACCACAGCATGGAACGGGTCACGCCGTTCGATCGGCACAGTCGTCGCTGTCGGATTTCGATGGTGATGTTCTTATTCTTTATGGCGACGTGCCACTTGTCCCGACTGCGACGATGCAGGCCATGATCGACCGGCTCAACGCGCCGGATTCGCCCGCCGTCGTTGTCCTCGCATTCGAGCCTGACGACACCCAAAGCTATGGCCGGGTCATCGCCGTGGGCGACCGGATCGTAAAAATGGTCGAACATAAAGACGCAACCGATGACGAACGGGCGTGCAGGCTGTGCAATTCGGGGCTGATGGCAGTCCGGGCGGATGACCTGTTTTCACTACTCGCTCGGGTCGATAACGATAATGCTGCGGGCGAATATTATCTCGTCGATATTGTGAACATTGCGAACGCCGATGGTCGAATATGTGCGGTCATCCGGACTGACCCGCTGTCGGTTGCGGGCATCAACAGTCGCGCCGAACTCGCAGCGGTCGAGGGTAAATGGCAACAGCGCCGTCGTGCGGCCGCGATGGCCGATGGCGCCACGCTGATCGCGCCCAAAACTGTCTGGTTCGCGTGGGATACTGTGATTGGACGCGATGTCGTCATCGAGCCAAATGTGTTTTTCGGTCCCGGCGTCACGATTGCCGATAATGTCACGATCCGCGCATTTAGCCATATCGAAGGTGCGACGATTGCTACCGGTTGTCAGATTGGCCCCTATGCGCGGCTGCGCTCCGGATCGGTGCTCGGCAACGACGTCAAGGTCGGCAATTTCGTCGAAGTTAAAAACGCGCGTTTCGGGCGCGGTGCCAAGGCAAACCACCTGTCCTATGTTGGCGATGCCGATGTCGGCGCGAACGCAAACATCGGTGCCGGCACAATAACGTGCAATTACGACGGCTATTACAAATATCGCACTGTTATCGGTCCGGGCGCGTTTATCGGTTCGAACTCGGCCTTGGTTGCCCCGGTAACGATCGGTGAGCGTGCAATCGTTGGGGCCGGAAGCGTTGTCACAGCAGATGTTGCTGCCGAGGCGCTTGTGCTGGTCCGGCCCGAGCAGCGCGAGAAGCCCGGTTGGGCAAAACGATTTCGCGAAGCGATGGCGAAGAAGAAGAGTGCAAATTGACTGCGACTGCAATTTATCTTTGCCGACTTGCATTTCGTTTCGTCTGGTGCGCCCGACCAATCCTCTAATCGAGTGACAAACTCATGTGCGGTATCATTGGAATTATTGGGAAAACGCCTGTCGCCGACCGCCTCGTCGATGGATTGAAGCGGATGGAATATCGCGGATATGACTCCGCTGGCGTCTGCATGGTCGAAGGCGGACAGCTCGTTCGTCGCCGCGCGGAAGGAAAGCTTGCCAATCTTGTTCAGGAGCTCGCGGCAAATCCGGCGCCGGGCACCGTCGGTATTGCTCATACCCGGTGGGCAACGCACGGCGCCCCGAATACAGCCAATGCACACCCCCATGCGACCAGCGAGGTTGCGCTTGTTCACAACGGGATCATCGAAAACTTCAAGCCATTGCGCGACGGGCTGATTGCGCGCGGGCGGCATTTTGAGAGCGAGACCGACACCGAAGTTGTCGCGCATCTGGTAAGCGAGCAGGTCGAGGCGGGCCGATCGCCGCAGGACGCCGTGAAAGCGGTATTACCGCAGCTTCGGGGTGCATTCGCGCTTGCGATCGCATTCCGTGCGCATCCGGAGCTGCTGATCGGGGCAAGGCTCGGCTCTCCGCTTGTCGTCGGTTATGGTGATGGCGAAACATATCTGGGGTCCGATGCGCTGGCACTGGCGCCACTGACCCAGAAAATTGCCTATCTCGAAGAGGGCGACTGGGTTGTCGTCACGCGCGATGGCGCTGAAATTTTCGACAAGGACGATGAAGCCGTGACGCGTGACGTCACGACGTCCGGTGTATCCGCAGCTGCCATCGAAAAGGGTAATTATCACCATTTCATGCAGAAAGAGATTTTCGAGCAACCCACGGTCGTTGCGCAAACGCTGCGCAGCTATTTGCGGGGTGTCGAACGGCAGGTCGCATTGCCGCAAATGGATTTCGATTTGTCGGCGGTCAACCGCATCACGATTGTGGCGTGCGGCACAAGTTTTTACGCCGGCATGGTCGCGAAATACTGGTTCGAAGGGTTTGCCCGCGTTCCGGTCGATCTCGATGTCGCTTCCGAATTTCGCTATCGTAATCCAGTGCTTGAGCCCGGCGGCCTTGCACTTTTCATTTCGCAATCGGGCGAAACTGCCGACACACTCGCTGCGCTGCGCCATGCAAAAGCCGCGGGACAGATAATTGCGGTCGTCGTCAATGTGCCGACAAGTTCGATGGCGCGCGAGGCCGATCTGCTGCTCCCGACGCACGCCGGCCCCGAAATTGGCGTGGCATCGACCAAAGCGTTTACCTGCCAGCTGGCCGTCCTTGCCGCATTTGCCGCGCATCTGGCTGTCGTCAAAGGACGGATGTCTCGCGCCGAAGAGATCGATGTTGTGCGCCATTTGACCGAAGCCCCCGCTGCACTGAACGCTGCTCTGGCACATGATCGTGAAATCGCAGCGATGGCGCCGCTGATCGCACCGGCCCGCGACGTGCTGTATCTCGGCCGCGGCCCGGACTACCCGATGGCGCTCGAGGGTGCGTTAAAGCTCAAGGAGATCAGCTACATCCACGCCGAAGGTTATGCTGCGGGTGAGATGAAGCATGGTCCGATCGCGTTGATCGACGATGCCGTTCCGGTGATCGTCATTGCGCCCTCGGGTCCATTGTTCGAAAAAACGGTCAGCAACATGCACGAGGTCATGGCCCGCGGCGGGAAAGTCGTATTGATTTCAGATGCCGATGGGATCGCCGAAGCAGGTGAAGGCTGCATGGCGACCATCGAAATGCCCAAAGTGCATCCGCTGATAGCACCACTTGTTTATGCGGTGCCGGTTCAGTTGCTTTCTTATCATGTTGCTTGCGTGAAAGGGACCGACGTCGATCAGCCGCGAAACCTCGCCAAATCTGTCACGGTTGAGTGAGGCTCAGTCGGGCAGCTGCTCGTTGATGCGCAAGGCTTCCCCCGCGAGATACAGCGAACCGGCGATCAGTATATCGCCGTCGATGGCTGCGAT
>JANLWD010000228.1:0-7017 GCA_031364345.1 Sphingomonas sp. | reverse complement strand
GATTGCCGCGCCTGCCGCTGGCGGCGCTTCTGCTTGGCCTCGCGGTCGGGGCCGCAGTCGTCGCCGGTACCGCAATCGCGCCGACGATGCCGGTGCGCGCGCGCACGCTTCTGATTGGTCTGGCACTGATCCTGACGGGCTGTGCCCAATTCGGTCGCGCCTCGAACGATGCGCTGCCGACGACGATCGGTGCCACGATCCTGTTCGTCTGGCGGTCGAGCGCGCCATTCCTCGCATTCGCTTTTACCATCTGGAAATCGGATGCGATCGGGGCGGCTGCTGGCGTTCTTGCGGGCATTGTCGCAGTTGTTGCGCTCGACCTGGTCACGATCTCAGATGTCGTGCGGATATGGTTGCGGCGGATTGCCGGCGCCGCGATCACTGTAACCGGTGTTTACGCCGCATTATGGGCGTTGCGCCTGATCGCCTAGCGTCCCACATAAGGCCGGTCCGAGGGACCTTGTGGCACGCGCGCGGGTTTCCATCGGGAGCATTTTTGAAAGGGATCGATACATGGCCAAAACACCCAAGACCAAACTGAAAACGCCGACCGATTTGCCGACCAATGAAGCTGCGACGGTTGCCGATTCGCTGAACGGAATTCTCGCCGACACTTATGCGCTTTATTTCAAGACCAAGAATTTTCACTGGCATGTCTCGGGCCCGCATTTCCGCGATTATCACTTGTTGTTCGATGACCAGGCGGCGCAGCTTTTCGCAACGACCGATCTGATTGCCGAACGCGTGCGAAAGACCGGCAACGTCACGCTGCGCTCGATCGGCGATGTGTCGCGTCACCAGTCGCTGACCGACAACAATGCCGAATTCGTATCGGCACCGGCAATGCTAGCCGAATTGCGCGATGATAATCTGAAAATGATCGAAAAGCTGCGCGCCGCCAAGGAGCTTGCCGACGAAGCCAAGGACAATGCCACGTCGGCTGTGATCGACGAGTGGACCGATGCCGCCGAACAACGTGCCTGGTTCCTGTTCGAAACGGCACAAAACGCTTAATCAGAGGCCATGCGCGCTTTTGCCGATCTGCTCGACAGCCTGATTTATACGCGAAGCCGCAACAGCAAGTTGCGCCTGATCGGCGATTATCTGAAAGCCACGCCCGATCCCGACCGGGGTTGGGCGCTGGCGGCTCTTACTGGCAGTCTCGATTTGCCGGCAGTCAAACCTGCTGTCATCCGGGCGCTGATCGAAGATCGCGTCGACCCCGTGCTGTACCGGATGAGCCGCGATTATGTCGGTGACAGCGCAGAGACGATCTCGCTTCTGTGGCCCGAACGACCGGTGACCGGTGCGATCGATTTATCGTTGGGCGCGATCGTGGACCGGCTGGCGACGCTTGCGCGTGCCGAGGCATCGGTCGTGCTTGCCGATTATCTCGATCGTCTTGCGCCGAACGAACGCTTCGCTTTGCTCAAAATGGCCAGTGGTGCGTTGCGAGCCGGGGTATCATCGCGCCTGGCCAAAACGGCACTTGCCAATGCCTTTGCGCTCGATGTCGATGCGGTCGAAGAAGTCTGGCACGGAATCGCCGCCCCCTACAGTGCGCTGTTCGACTGGGCGGAGGGCCGCGCGCCACAGCCGACTGCGGCTGACACGCCGGTCTTTCGCTCGTTCATGCTCGCACATCCGCTCGAACAGACGATCGTCGATCTCGCGGACTATGCCGCCGAATGGAAATGGGACGGCATCAGGGTGCAGATCGTTCATGTTGGCGGGCAGACTCGCCTGTTCAGCCGCACCGGTGACGACGTCACGGGCAGCTTTCCCGATGTCGCCGCTGCCGTAACGGTGCCCGGCGTATTTGACGGCGAGCTGCTCGTCAAAGGTGCGGTTCAGGGCGGCGAAGCGGCAAGCTTCAATGCCTTGCAGCAACGACTGGGCCGAAAGGCCGTCTCCGCAAAAATGCTTGCCGATTACCCGGCGTTCGTTCGCCTTTATGACGTGCTGTTCGACGGTGATGAGGACCTTCGCCCAAACGCGTGGGCCGATCGGCGCGCCCGGCTTGAGACGATCATCGGACGCTTCGATCCTGCGCATTTCGATTTGTCGGCAATTATCGACGCCAAGGATTTCGAGGCGCTTGCCGACATCCGGCGCGGTGCCCGCGATGCCGCGATTGAAGGCGTCATGCTCAAACGCCGCGACAGCGCTTATCTGACCGGTCGCCGTGTCGGCCTGTGGTATAAATGGAAACGCGACGCGCTGACGGCCGATTGCGTGATGATGTACGCACAGCGCGGGTCGGGGAAACGGTCATCATTTTATTCCGACTATACATTTGGCTGCTGGACTGAAACCGGCGAACTGCTTCCCGTTGGCAAAGCTTATTCGGGAATGACCGACGAAGAATTGAAAATGATCGACAAATTCGTGCGCCAGAACACAGTGGCAAAGTTCGGGCCCGTACGCGAAGTCGAAAAAACGATGGTCCTCGAAATCGCTTTTGATTCCGTGCATTTGTCGAAGCGTCACAAATCGGGCGTTGCGATGCGATTTCCGCGGATTCACCGGATCCGCACCGACAAGCCCGCAGCCGAAGCTGATCAGCTCGCCACGCTACAGAATATGGTGACTTGAAGGACCGGGGAACGCGCGTAATCTGTATCTGACATTGGGGAAAGAAATCATGATCCGCACAATTACCACTGTGTTCGCTTTGATGGCATCGACAGCTACGAACGCCGAAACCTTTGCGGTTCAGGCAGGACGCCTGATCGTCGATGCGAGGCTTCCGGCGCGCGGACCATCGACCGTCATCATCGAAAATGGGCGAATCGCCCGCATCGAGCCCGGCACGACCGCACCCGCGGGTGCCACGGTCGTCGACATGACGACCAAAACGGTAATGCCCGGTCTTATCGATTCGCATGTTCACCTGACTGGCGACCCGGGCACGCCGTTCTGGCGCGAAGCGATCGACAGCGATGAAAGTGCAGCAATTACGGGCGTGAAAAATGCGCTGCTGACCGCACGCGCTGGTTTCACTACGGTGCGTGACCTTGGTGCGCCAGGCTATGCGTCGCTGGCGCTACGCGATGCGGTTAAGGATGGGACCATTCCCGGCCCGCGTATCCTTGCCTCGGGCGGCGCGCTGTCGATTACGGGTGGACATGGCGACTCCTCGGGCTTCCGCGAATCGGTCAATAAAGCACTGATGGGCGACAATACCTGTTCTGGCGCGGCAGATTGTGCGGAGGCGACGCGACGCATGGCAAAGCGTGGCGTCGATGTTATCAAGATCACGTCGACGGGCGGCGTGCTTAGCCAGCAGGGCCGCGGGCTCGAAGGCCATTTTACTCCTGTAGAAGTTGGCGCGATTGTCGAGGCGGCGGGACGGCTGGGACTGAAAGTTGCGGCACATGCGCACGGTGCGCGCGGGATAGAGGAAGCGGCTTCTGCGGGTGTCGCATCGATCGAACACGGCACATTTGCTGACGCGGCAGGCCTCAAAGCGATGAAGGCCAAGGGCACGTGGATGGTGCCGACGCTGTTAGCGCTAAGCGGGGTCAACGACCGTCTGGGCAAAGGCATTTACACGCCCGTCGTTGAAGCAAAGGGTCGACAGGCGGTTGCGGCATGGGGCAAGCAGCTGGCGGCGGCAAAAGCGATGGGCGTGAACATTGCTTACGGGACCGATGCCGGCGTGTTCGAGCATGGCCGCAATGGCGAAGAAGCCGCACTGATGGTGAAGCTTGGCGGCATGACACCACGCGACGTCATGATCAGTGCGACGCGCGATGCCGCTGAATTACTGGGCATTTCAGCAGAAACCGGCACGCTTGACGTCGGAAAATCGGCCGATCTCATTGCGGTCGATGGTGATCCGCTGACCGATGCAGGCGCGATCATGAAAGTTGCTTATGTTATGGTCGCTGGCCGCGTGGTGCCGATGAAATGATCCGCTAAGCGCTTATACCCGCATCGGCATGAGGACGTAGAGCGCTGCCGACTTGTCATTTTCGCGCAGCAATGTCGGGGCGGCAGCGTCGGCGAGATGGACTTCGACCATGTCACCTTCGACTTGAGCGAGAATGTCCATGAGATAGCGAGCATTGAAGCCGATTTCAAAGCCGCCCGCGCTATATTCGCCGGATACTTCTTCTGATGCCGTACCATTTTCGGGACTCGTTACCGACAGCGTGATCTTGTCGTTGTCGAGCGCCATTTTGACAGCGCGTGTTTTTTCCGACGCGATGGTGGCGACGCGGTCGACTCCCTGCATGAAGCTTTTGGGATCGATGCGCAAAATCTTGTCGTTGCCGGTCGGAATGACGCGCGTGTAATCGGGGAATGTTCCGTCGATCAGCTTTGACGTCAGCACGGCGTGACCGAGAACAAAGCGGATTTTCGTTGCCGACAGCGATACTTCGACCGTGCCGTCAACCTCGTCGAGCAGTTTGCGCAGTTCGGCCACGCATTTGCGCGGTATGATGATGTCGGGCATCCCGTCGGCGCCCTCGGGCTTGGCGACAGTGACGCGCGCGAGGCGGTGGCCATCTGTCGCTGCGGCCTTGAGCGCATCGTCGGCAACATGAAGGAAAATCCCGTTCAGATAATAGCGCGTTTCCTCGGTCGAAATTGCAAAGCGCGTCTTGTCGATAATCTGGCGCAGGGTTGCGGCGGGAAGCTCGAACTTGGTCGGCAATTCGCCTTCGGCAATGACCGGAAAATCATCGCGCGGCAGCGTCGACAGATTGAAGCGCGCGCGACCGGCGTTGACTGCCATTTTGCCTTCGGCAGCAGCAAGCGAGACCTGTGCCCCTTCGGGTAGCTTGCGAGCGATATCGAACAGCGTGTGCGCCGAAATCGTCGTCGCGCCGGCTTGCTCCACCTGAGCATCGACCGTTTCCAAAATCTGCAGATCGAGGTCGGTTGCCATCAGGCGAATGCCGCCGCCATCCAATGCCTCGATCAGGACATTCGACAGGATCGGGATCGTATTGCGCCGCTCGACCACCGACTGGACGTGGCCAAGGCTCTTGAGCAGTGTCGCGCGTTCGATGGTCGCCTTCATGATGCGGTAAAACCCCCGGTCGTCGGTCATTAATTGTTGCGCGGGTCATGGCGCGAAACGGGCGGCGGAGCAAGCGTTGCGCCGGCGTCGGCAGTTGCAAAATGCTTGCTGGTCGCGGATGAACGGTCGCGATGACCTTGCAGGGCCGCATTTTTATCGCGCGACACGGCGAAACCGTATTCAACGCGGCGGGTCGGATGCAGGGCGCGGCGCAGGACACGCCGCTGACACGCGCTGGCTTTGCACAGGCCGATGCGATGGGCGCCGCACTCGCGACTTATCTCGGCACGCGGCAATCGCTCCGGCTATATGCATCGCCATCGGGGCGGGCGTTGCAGACGCTGGCGATTGTCGCCGAACATATCGGCGCGGACTGGCATCAGACCGTGCATGATCCGCGTTTGCAGGAAATCGACGTCGGCGCGTGGGGCGGTCGAAGCTATGCCGAGATCATTGCAGAGCAGGGCGAGATCATCGATCGCGAGGCATCGGTGTTCAGCGTGCGACCACCGGGCGGCGAATGGTATGATGACATCGCCGCGCGATTGAAGGCATGGATTGCCGACACATCGGGCGATCGCGGGGACCGGCTGGTAATCATGCACGGCATGTCGAGCGCCGTCTTGCGCGGGATATTGCTCAACTTGCCAGTCGATCCGCGGTTCGATGCGCCGATTGCACCACGTTTGCCGCAGGGATCGATGGTGATGGTCGGTAACGGTGCCGAAACTATCGTGAAGATGGGCGCCGAACCAGCATGAGGCTTGTGCTGCTGATGCTGGCTTTGGTCGCAAATCCGGCGTTCGCGGCGCGCACCTCGCTTGGCACGTTCGATGGCTGGGGCGCATTCAGGGACGATGATCCGGTGCGCTGTTTCGCGATTGCGCAGCCGGTTCGCGGCGGTGGCGGCAAATGGCGCCCGTTTGCCAGCGTCGCGACCTGGCCAAAAGCAAATGTCCGCGGGCAGGTGCACATCCGCTTGGGTCGCGAAAAGCTTGGCGGCGCACCCGCGATCCTGACCATCGGTAACCGGCGATTCGCCATGGTTGCTGGCGGCGCCGACATCTGGGCACCCGATGCCCGCGTCGATGCGGCAATCGTCGCTGCAATGCGCAGCGCGCCGTCGATGAGCATCGCGACTCGCGCAGCGACGGGTGCGGGCTTTGCCGAAACCTATGTGCTGAAGGGGGCGGCCACTGCGATGGACGCCGCGTTGCTGGGCTGCGCGCGGGGCTAACGGAGTGATTTTCGGGGTTATTCGCGAGGTTCGACCGATTGACTTCCTTTGCGAGCCTTCGTAGTTCGATCGCAGCGTAGCCGGTTCCGGTTTTGCGTCGTCAGCATCAGTCCTTGATCCGCTGTTTTGGCCATTCGGCCCATGATTTTCCCCGAAAGTACACCGCATGCATCTGAAAGACCTGAAGAAAACAGCGCCGGCCGATCTGGTCGCCATGGCCGAAGAACTCGGCATCGAAGGCGCATCGACGCTGCGAAAGCAGGATCTGATGTTCGCGATCCTGAAAGTGAAGGCCGAAAACGGCGAGCAGATCATGGGCGTCGGCACGATCGAAGTGTTGCAGGACGGCTTCGGCTTCCTCCGCTCGCCCGAAGCCAATTATCTCGCTGGCCCTGACGACATTTATGTCTCGCCGAACCTTGTTCGCAAGCATGGTCTGCGCACTGGTGACACTGTTGAATGCGAAGTCAAAGGGCCGCGCGACGGCGAACGCTATTTCGCGCTGACCAAGGTCGTCAAAGTCAATTTCGACGATCCCGAAGCCGTGCGTCACCGCGTCAATTTCGACAATCTGACGCCGCTGTACCCGGATGAAAAGCTCAGCCTCGACACGCTCGACCCCACGGTCAAGGACAAGTCGGCGCGCGTCATCGACATCATTTCGCCACAGGGCAAGGGCCAGCGGACGCTGATCGTCGCGCCGCCGCGCGTCGGCAAGACCGTCATGCTGCAGAACATGGCCAAAGCG
>JANLWD010000284.1:0-1780 GCA_031364345.1 Sphingomonas sp. | reverse complement strand
GCAAAAACAGCCCATGCGTTACAATGCCGTTGCCCAGCGCGAAAATGCCGAGCACGATCGCGATTGCAAGGCCGGCTTCATGGATGATCGGATTGCCGAACATGCCGCCCAGCGTCGACAATGTTCCGACGAGCAGCGCGGTCGCGAGGCAATGAACAAGGCACAATCCCGACATTGCCACAGCAATGCGGTCGATCAGACCATTCTTCGCGATATTGTGGTGCAGTGCCGCGCGCATATCGATCGTATGACATCATCTCCGCGAAGTTACAACATATCATTGTCAGTCATTTTCCGGAATCGACGCGCGTCAGCATGATGGTTATAGGCTCACCGCGGGGGCACGAATAACGGGAGCCGCCGATGCTATTCTGGAATCGCGCGCAACGCGACCGCGCACGTCGCAATCGTGAAAAAGCACGCGCATTGATCGATGCCCACGGCGATGCGGCACTCGACGTGGTTCAGGCGCGAATTGCCGAGACAACGTGGCAGATACGCGATCATGCCCACTGGCTGCGCGTCGAGCGCCATGTTCGTCGGATGCTCGGGCGGTAACAGGGCAGGCAACGCCTCTTGTGTTGCATATCGGCAACACTATATCGCCTCCACCATAGGGGATCGTCATGAATCTTGAGCTGTTTACAGATCGTGCGAAGGGTTTTTTGCAATCGGCGCAAACGGTTGCAATCCGCATGTCGCACCAGCGCATTGCGCCCGAGCATTTGCTCAAAGCGTTACTCGAAGATGGCGAAGGGATGGCGGCGGGGCTGATCAAGAAGGCCGGTGGCGATGCAGGCGTTGCCGTGCGCGAGACCGATGCGGCGCTGGCGAAGCACGCGGCGGTATCGGGTGGCGGCGCGCAGCAAACGCCGGGCCTCGACAATGATCTGGTGCGCTTGCTCGATCAGGCCGAGTCGGTCGCGAAGAAAGCCGGCGACTCATACGTGACCGTCGAGCGATTGCTGCTGGCGCTGACGCTGGCAACGACGACGGTTGCGGGCAAGGCATTAGCAGCTGCGGGGCTGAAGGCCGAGGCACTGAATACAGCGATAAACGAACTACGCGGCGGGCGGACAGCGGACACGCAAAGCGCCGAAGACCGCTATGACGCGCTCAAGAAATTCGCGCGCGACCTGACGCAGGCAGCGCGCGACGGCAAACTCGACCCCGTGATCGGTCGCGACGAGGAAATCCGCCGGACGATCCAGATTCTGGCGCGGCGGACCAAGAACACTCCCGTCCTGATCGGCGAGCCCGGCGTGGGCAAGACTGCGATTGCCGAGGGCCTCGCGCTGCGCATTGCCAATGGCGACGTGCCCGACGGGATCAAGGGCCGCGATCTGATGGCACTCGACATGGGCGCGCTGATTGCGGGCGCAAAATATCGCGGCGAATTCGAAGAGCGGCTCAAAGGCGTGCTCGACGAAGTGCGCGGCGCCGAGGGACAGATCATCCTCTTTATCGACGAGATGCACACGCTGATCGGTGCGGGCAAAACCGATGGCGCGATGGATGCTTCGAACATGATCAAGCCTGCGCTCGCACGCGGCGAACTGCACTGCATTGGTGCCACGACACTCGACGAATATCGCAAATATGTCGAGAAGGACGCAGCGCTCCAGCGGCGGTTTCAGCCGGTGTTCGTGGGCGAGCCGACTGTCGAAGACACAGTTTCGATTCTGCGCGGGCTCAAGGAAAAATATGAACTGCACCACGGCGTAAGGATCACCGACGCAGCAATCGTGGCGGCGGCGGCGCTTTCGCATCGTTATATCAC
>JANLWD010000188.1:0-2238 GCA_031364345.1 Sphingomonas sp. | reverse complement strand
CGCCAGCGCCGCCTCGCGCAAAACGCGGCGCAGGATGCGGTTTTCGACCATCGTGCCGAGCGCGTCGTCGGTCGGCGTAAAATCGAGCGCGCCTTTGCTCAAGCCGTCGCGCACTTCGATCCGCCG
The DNA here is from genome assembly GCA_031364345.1 of Sphingomonas sp. Lineage (GTDB taxonomy): Bacteria > Pseudomonadota > Alphaproteobacteria > Sphingomonadales > Sphingomonadaceae > Sphingomonas_O. Next base: position 2,112 of record JANLWD010000188.1, on the reverse strand, counting down.
GATCGGGCAGCCATGTGGGCGCAGCTGTTCGGCAATCCCGATCACCTCGAGCATCCGCCACGACGCCGAAGCGATCGCCGATGCGCGCCCATCGAAGCTGTCTGACAGGGTTTTCGCAGGGTCGGCAGGATCGACGACGATGGTCGAAATGCCATGCTTGTCGAGCGCGAGAGCGAGTGTCAGGCCGACAAGCCCGCCGCCGAGAATGAGGATTTCTGTATGATGCATCGGTGGGGCTTAGCAGGGGGCTGTCCGCGGTGGAATTGGGAAACTAAACGATTCGTTTAGAGACAGAGATTTTGAAATCCTTAATTTGATTATGGTGAGAAAAGGGTTTCGGTCATGACACATGGCGCAACGGCAATCGGCGGCGGTCCCGGTACGACGACGTTACCGCCCGTGACGACGAATGACGGCGGACGCGTCGCGACTTTGCCGCGTGGCGCGCTCCGCATCGGCAATGCGATTTTACTCGCAAATGACCTTTTGATGGAGGTTCGGCCCGGCGCGGAACGTCGTCAGGTCGATGATGCCATGGATCGCTTTCGCCTAAGCCCGACCGACGCGCGCGATGTATTGGCGGCCCGTGCCTACGTTTGGTCGCGCAATATATTGCCGTTGAACTGGACACTTGGCCGGTCGGTTCCGACGAGCGGTCCCGTCAATGAAGCTGTTGCAAGGGCGGTGATGCGCGCAGAGCTTATGAATCCCGGCACCGCGGGGCTTGCATCACGCGGGGATGCGGCGGCAACCCGGCGGCTGGAGGCCGTGATCGAAGGCGTTATCATCAGTGAGTCGCGCGCGCGTCCCGCAGGCGTTGCGGTCGAGTTGCAGACGACCAGCGCAACAGCGCGCGCCGCATTGGCCCTACTTCGCGGCGATGGCATGCAGGCGCACCATCTTATTCCAGCGGAAGTCTGGGGCCAGTTTCAGAATTTGGCACAATTGGCGCAGGGGGCGGGATGGTCGCAGGAAGGTGCCAGCAATCTTATGGCGCTGCCCGCGACGGCGACGATGCAAGCGCGTCTGGCCGCCGCTGGTGTCAGTCTTCCGGTTCACAGCGGCAGCCATCCGGACTACAACGCCGCTGTTGAAGCCGACGTCCGTGCAGGAATTGCTTTGCTCGGTGCCGACGGAAGAATTACGTCAGTGGAAGCACGCGCAATATTAGAAGGCGTAGCCGCGAAGTTTAGGGTCGAAATCGCTGGCGGAGCGTGGCATCCTCGCGTGCATTGAGGATAATGAATGCGCATTTGGAAACTCATGCTCGTTACGCCTTATCAATATGATAAGCTTGACGTTAATCGCAGCATGAAGCTTCATAACTGGGATGCCTTGATGGCGGCCCACATTGGTGCTTTTAAATCATGGGCTGCGGGCACACCACTCGTTCAACTAACCATGACGCTCGAAGAGTTCGTGCCCGACTGTTTTGATCGGGACGGCTTTGTCTTCGTCTCAAAAAAAATGCGCGATGCAATTGCCCAACCGCCGAATGTGATCGAATATTTTGATCTTGATCCCGCGCGCTTGGTCGCCAGCGCCCGTGCGATGGATTACAAAATGATGCATGTGTTCGCCGCTGAGGACGCGATCGACATGACGAAATCCGAATATCGGATGGTGAAATACGGGGACCGAGACGCGCTGCCAATGTTCAATGCGACAGCGATTCGTGAGCACTTCATCCCACGCAACGACATTTTTCTCGACCGTACCTATCCATCGGTTGAGTTTTGCACGGACGCGTTGGCGATGCGCGTATTACAAGCTGGTTGCACTGGCATTCGATTTGTTGACCCGATGCATTGCATGGGGTTGCGACCCATGCGCTTTCGTACGTTGCGCGGTATCGAAGAAAGCGGGGAATTCAATACGATCGCCAAGACACTTTCTACTGCGCTCGTCGAAGAAATTCCGATGCTTCAATAGGTGGTCCTGTCCTCACGCTTGCATTCCCGCCGGCCCCATGCGATACGATATGCAGCGCAGCGTAGGCGATCATCGTCTTCGCATGGTCGGCCAGCGTGAGTGCTCGGTAATCCGAGACAGGCCAGACCCCCATGACGCTCCAGCCAAACGGCTTCCCTTTTCACGCGGGTTGTCACCAAC
>JANLWD010000168.1:0-23990 GCA_031364345.1 Sphingomonas sp. | reverse complement strand
GAGAAATTTGCGCGCCGTTGCCGAGCCGATCCCGCCACTGGCCCCCGTAATGATGGCCACTTTTCCTTCAAGTCTTGGCACGATGTTCCTCCTGTTTACCCATTGAAAGCGCCCAAGTGCGGATCGTATCGACAAAGGTGTCAGGCACTGGCATCCCTATGACCTCGCCCACAAAAACCTCCCCTGTGGCACCATCGATACTGATCAAATCACCCGCAACGATACGCTTGGCACCAGCGATAAATGCACCATCGACGATATCGATGCCGGCGCCACACACTGCCGCAATGCCCCATTCGCGTGCGACCAGCGCGGCGTGACTCAGTGCTCCGCCCGTAGCCGTGAGGATGCCGACCGAAACCCCCATACCATGGACATCGTCAGGACTGGTTTCGCGGCGCACCAGTATGACGGCATCACCTGCATCGGCCATGTCGATTGCGGCATCGCAGTCGAACGCCACCCTGCCCGACACCAGTCCGGGCGACACACCGAGGCCGTGAGCAGCTGCGGCATGCTCGCCATCGCGCCGGGTCACCACCATCGTGCCATCAAACAGCGATGCGGGGATCATCGCGATCGCCTCCTTATGCGACAAGCGGCCTTCTTCGACGAGGTCATGTGCAATGCGCGCAGCTGCTGCGGCCGTTCTTTTGCCGACGCGTGCCTGAAGGATCCAGAGGCGCCCACTTTCAATCGTAAATTCGACATCAACCATGTCACGATAAAATGTTTCGAGGGTGTTTACGGCCGCAACAAGTTCGTCGAACGCCGCCGGATCGTGAGTCGCCAGCATTTCAATCGGCGAAGTTCGATGCGTGCCCGCGACGATTGCCTCGCCCTGTGCCTGCGCCAGCCAGTCACCTGTCATCCCGGGCGCCCCGGTCGACGGATCGCGGCTGAAAACCACACCTGTGCCCGATCGTGCGTCGCGATTACCAAACACCATCGCCTGAATTGTGACTGCCGTGCCCGTCGCGTCGGGCAACTGCTCATGCGCGCGATAGGCTTGGGCTCGCGGGCTGTTCCATGATGCGAAAACCGCATCGATCGATGCGCGCAGAACCGCGTAAGGATCGTCGCGCAAGCTGTGATCGAACGCTGGAACGGCTTTGACAAATTGATTGCTAAACGTGTCGTGGGTGGCTCGCGCAAAATCGGGATCGTCTTGCTTGTGGATAACAGCCGCCGTCACCCCCACGTTAAGGATGGTGTCCATCATCCCGGGCATCGAAACCGCTGCGCCCGATCGCACACTGACCAGCAACGGATTCACCGGGTCACCGAAGCGCTTGCCGACTTCGTGCCCGATACGATCGATCCCCGCGACGATCTCGTTGAACAGTGCGTCGGTAACGCCCGTCACGGCGTGCTCGGTCCCGATCGTGAATCCAGGAGGCACTGGCAGACCCAATTGCGTGGTCATCGCCCACAAGCTGGCACCCTTGCCGCCGATACGCGCAGCGACGTCGGCCATGCTCCCCCCGTGCGGGTGGTTGAAAAAGCTGATCATGTGTCGGCAAGGACCCGGACGGTTCCGGCGCCGCCATCGACTTCGATCATCATGCCGTCAACCAAGCGGTCCGTGGCTCCGGTGACACTGATCGCGCACGGTACACCCAACTCGCGAGCCACGATTACGGCGTGGCTGATCGCCGCGCCGACGTTGACGACAATGCCGGCGGCCGATGCGAACAGCGGTGTCCAGCTCGGGTCGGTATGCGGCGCGACCAAAATGTCGCCGGGGCCGAGGTCACCGGGTTCCGCCGGATCGTGAACGATACGTGCCGTGCCGCGCGCAACCCCCGCGCAACCCGGTTGGCCGGACAGGACATCGCCGACGCCCGCTTGCACAAAAGCCATGGAATCGCGGCGATCCCAGCTATCGATCGGCGGGACGATACCATTGACGATAAACGGCGGTACCAGCGCCGATAATCGCGCCAGTTCGATTTCGCGGACATCGATGATCGCGCGTGCCGAGGGAGGGTCGGCAAGCACATCGTCCCATTCGGCATTTGTCAGCAGGGCAAACTGGTCGGGCCGGTCGAAGTGCCCCGCAGCAACCATGCGCCGACCGATTTCCCACATCATCATCCGCATTTCGTGAATGTTGATGACGCAGGTCGATTTGGTCCTTTCGCGCGCCGCAAAATAGGCGCCTGCCACTGCGACTGCCGCATTGAACTGATCCGCCTCGGGTGCATCGCCAAGCATCGCCCGAATTTCCGAAATGGCTGCCTCGCGCGCTATCAATCGCGCTTGCATTCTCGTTTCGGGCGACTCGGCATCAGCGGCGTGCCGCAGCCGGTCGATCGCAGCAAGCGGCGCATCGGGCGCGAGTTCCCACGTTGCGCTGCGCATTTCCCATTCTTGCGGACCACGAAACCCAAATTCGGCAAGAAATGCGTCAAATTTGATGATAAAATCAGGGTGCTCAGCCCTTAGTCGTGCAAGAAGTCCAGCACGACCAGCGTCAAAGCTCGCCGTCAGCGCTGCCGACGCGCGAACCTCCCGGCCCAACGTCCACAACGCCTTTGCGGGCAGTGCCGAGTCGACGTCTCCGGCGGCACCCATGATGTCTGCTGCCAACGCAGCTTTGCCTACGGCTGCACAGACGCCAGCGATCACGCCGGTCGGGATCATCGAATGATAGGTCGCCATGATGTGACGAACCCAAAGCGCTTCCCAATTGTCAGCAGTAAGCTTCCGGGTTCGTATGAGGAGTTCCGAATCGCTCATCTTGGTGAGATCAGGGCGCGTGTGGCGCAACTGGTCGACTTGCGCGCGCATCGCCGTAAGTTCGCGGAACTGCACTGTCGTGAACAAGTGACCGAGCATTGCGCCCAACCGTTCGCTGTGCTTGGCCGAAACGTCGGCATCGCGCGCCTGATAAGGGGGAACGTCGGGCTGTTCACCAAAGAAGCTTGCGTCGATCGCTTCTGCCGACATTCCCGGTGTTCGCACACCGAAAATGCGGCTGGCGGACACGTTGAGATATCCATAGCCGCCGAAGCAACCGAGCATTTCCATTGAATCGGATGTGAATTCGTCGAGATCAAATGCACCGAGATTGGCCAGTGCCCGTCGCCATCCCGTCTCAGTGTGCGGAATTCCCCAGAGGGTCCATGAGAAGGGCATGACGACGTCTGGGAAAACCTCGCCGATATTGGCGCGGGTGTAAATCGGAAAGCGTGCCGACGGATCGTCGTCGACGATCCAGCGCTTTTTTGTCGTTGAGGTCGTAGTAATCCGGGCGACAGTCGCGACACGATCGAAGCCATCGTTGTCGGGCACATCAAAACCCAGCACGCTTTCGGCCAATTTTCCTCTCCCGCTTATTATCTTTATCAAGTGTTGCGCCGGATCGAACCCGCGTCAATCGCAAAAAGTGACATTGACATCATGTTTGCAAATGCGATGATGGCAGCACAAGTCCGATGCAGCAACGATGTAACAATGCTGTGATCGACGAGGAGATGGGATGACGACGGCACCTGTTCTTGCCCCCCAGACGACGCATGATTTACCGCCGACGCGAAAAGGACAGGCGACCCGTGAACGTCTTCTGGTCGCAGCAGAAGATGTCTTTGGCGCGATGGGTTACGAAGCCGCGCGCATTGCCGATATCGTCGCCAGAGCTGGTGTCAGTCACGGACTTTTTTATCGCCATTTCAATGACAAAGACACGATCCTCTATGCTGTCCTGACAAGACTGAACGACGGATTGCGTCATACCACCGGCCGCGGCGGCGCGGGCACGGAACGCCCGACGATCGAACAGTTGCAGGCGCGAAATATATTATTTTTCAGTGAATATGCCCAGCATCGTCGGATGCTGCGCGTTACGCGCGAAGCGGCGGCACGTGCCGAAGACACCGGGTTTCGTGCGTTATGGCTCGGCATCCGAAGCCGGTTTACGGAACGGACACGACGCTGGATCGAGGCGCTTGCGGCCGCAGGCCATATCGAGGCTTTCGATGACCCTGGTATGGTTGCCGAGGGCCTCTCTGCGCTGACCGAACAAATGGCCTATGTGCAGCTTGGTCTTGCTGTCGATGAACCCAATGAAGTGTTGATCAACCGGCTTGGCCTAGCGAGCGGCATCATCTGGCATCGCACCATTTTTGGCCATTCGCAGTGAGCGTCATCGACCTTCTCGATCTTGAGACATTCAAGGGTTCGTCCGATCATGACCGGTTCCGGGAATTGCGCGATGGCGATCCCGTTGCATTCAATCCTGAATCCGGGGGCCCCGGTTTCTGGTCCCTGACGCGCTACGCCCATGTTGCCGAGGCTGCGCGCGACCATGATCGGTTCCTTTCCGCTTATGGTACCCAGATTCAGGATCGTCGTGCCGAAGGACATGGCCATCCCAGCGTCCACAACAGCGATCCACCGCTGCACGGCAAACTTCGAAATATCGCTTTGCCGGCATTGTCGCGCGCATCGATTTTGAAACGCGAGGATCGGTTTCGCGCGATTGCGCACGACCTCGTCTCCGGCACACCGAAAGGCGAGCCGTTCGATTTCGTCGAGCAGGTTGCGATCAAGCTGCCGATGATGGTGATTGCCGACATACTTGGCGTCCCGGTGGACGACAGTCTTCGTCTGGTCGGATGGGCCAATGCCATGTCCGACGTTCGCGCCGATAATGCAGCTCAAGCGGATGCGCGGGCCAGCCTCTTCGAGTATTTTCGCTGGCTGGCCGATACCAAACGCCACGAACCTGCCGACGACGTGGCAAGTGCGCTGGTCGCGGCCCGGATCGACGATCGGCCCATGCACGAACAAGCGCTCGATGCCTATTTCATGTTGCTGACTGTCGCCGGCAACGAGACGACACGATTCCTGCTGACCGGCGGCCTGGGCCAATTGCTGCGCCAGCCGGAAACTTTAGTAAAACTGCGCGCGCATCCCGAACTGAGCGGTCGGATGATCGAAGAAATGTGCCGTTTCGTCTCACCCGTCGCGCATATGCGGCGGACGACTGCCGAGGCGCTCGATCTGTTCGGCACAGCGGTTCCGAAGGGCGCAAAGGTCGTTCTTTGGTTTGCGAGTGCGAATCACGATGAACGGCAATTTTCCGACCCCGATCAATTGACGATCGATCGCACGCCAAATGCCCATCTGGGTTTTGGCATCGGCGCCCATTTCTGCATTGGTGCCCATCTCGCGCGGCTGGAAACGAAACTGTTTTTCGAAGCTTTTCTTGCGCAGATCACTACTGCGGAACTGCTTGCCGAACCATCGCGGCTGCCATCGAACTGGTTTACCGGATGGACCGACATGCCGATGCGCTGGTCATGACGATCCTCGTGACCGGGGCAGCGAGCGGCATCGGTGCGGCACTTGTTGCCATGCTCGGCGGAAACGTCATCGGCCTTGACCGCGCAGCCCCTCCGGGCGGCATTGGCTGTGATCTGGCAGACCCCGACGCGATCGCTGCCGCCATTGACCGGATTGAAGGGCCGTTAACCGGAATTGCTCATGTTGCGGGCGTGCCCGGCACATGGGATGCGGCGACGATATTGTCGGTCAACACATTGGCACCGATCGCGCTGACCGAGGGCCTTCTGACAAAATGCGCGCAAGGTGCGAGCATTGTGACCGTGTCGAGTGTCACGGCGCTGCGGACGACATGGACCGAAGCCGACATCGACATGCTGATCGATGCCCCGCGAGACTGCGCTGTTGCCAAGGTCGCCAGCCTCGACGGCGCCCGCGCATATGAAGTCTCGAAGGCCGCAGTCAATCGGTGGACCGTGCGCACGGCGGCGCAGTTGAAACCGCGCGGTATCCGTCTGAATACTGTCAGTCCGGGGCCCGTGCAGACACCGATACTAAAGGATTTCGAAACATCGATCGGTGTTCATCGTCTCGCCAGGGCTGAGTCGATGACCGGGCGTCATGGCCTGCCACACGAAATTGCCGGCGTGATTGCATTTCTGCTCAGCGACGCTGCGTGCTGGGTCAGCGGTACCGACATCCGCGTCGACGGCGGTTATCATGCGATCCGCGCAGTGGGTGCGAGCTGAGCGCGATGCACGTCATTCTAGTCCGTCATGGAAAACCCGATGTCTCGCAAAATGGCCCGACGGCCAATCCCGCGTTGGCGCACGTCGGCACTGAACAGGCTGAACACGTCGCACGCACGCTCGCACATGAGCCGATCGAGCGCATAATATCCAGCGGGATGGCACGTGCAGACGCCACCGCCCGCCCGCTTTCGCGACTACTCGGTATGCCGATCGATATTATCGAAGACCTCGGAGAAGTTGATCGCTGGGGCGGACAATATGCCAGCATCGAAACGTTGCGGGCTGCAGGCGGCGAAGCGTGGCAGCGCTTCAAGGACAACCCGCTCGGCTTTTTCGGTGTCGACGCGGTTCGGTTCCGTGCCGATATCCTGCGCGGTTTTTCCGATGTCCTTTGCGGCCCCGAACGCGTCGTCGCCGTTTTCACGCACGGATTTCCGATCAACATTCTGCTCGCTCATGCGCTTGGCATTGCGCACGATGCGCGTTTCGTGCCGTCCTATGGATCGTTCACTCGGGTTGCCGGTAAGTCGGTCGATGCGCTGACTGTGGTCAGCGTAAACGAGAGCGGCCATATTCCAGAGGCGCTCCGATGACGCTGCACCCCGGCACGATCGCGGCCGCGACGCCCGAACGGATCGCAGTCATCGTTGACGATGCCACGCTGACCTATGCAGCACTCGATCGGCAGAGCCGCGCGATTGCCGCAGCGTTGTTCGCACTTGGTCTGCGTCGGGGCGATGTGCTCGCCATGCTCATCGGCAATCGACCGGAATTTTTTTCTGTCGCGTGGGCGGCACAGCGGTCCGGTCTCTATTATCTTCCCATTCCAACTCGGCTGACGCCTCCCGAAATCGCGTATTTGCTCAGCGATAGCGGGGCAACGGCATTTGCGGTTGATCCAGACTATCGCGATATCGCCGAAGCCGGTGCTGCCAGGACTTCGGCACGATTGATCGGGATTACCGCGATCGAGAAACCCGCCCCCGAACCGCCGGCGGTCGAAGGGGCCGACATGCTGTACACATCGGGGTCTACGGGCAGGCCGAAAGGCGTTCGCAGGCCGATCGTCGGCATGCCGCTGGGCAGCGACGTGAGCCGCGTCGAACGGGCGAAAAAACTGTTCGGTCTGACCTCTGAAAGTGTCTTTTTCTCACCGGCGCCGTTGTATCACGCAGCGCCGCTACGCTTCACGATGAACCTGCTTCGCACCGGGGGGACCGTCATCGCAACCCGTCGGTTCGATGCGCGCGGTGCACTCAAAACGATTGCCACGCACAGCGTGACACACAGCCAATGGGTGCCGACAATGTTCGTTCGGATGCTCGCGCTCGATGAGGCCGATCGGTGTACGTTCGACCTGTCCTCACACCGGGTCGCAATCCATGGCGCGGCACCCTGCCCCCCTGACATCAAGCACGCGATGATCAAATGGTGGGGTCCCATTTTGCACGAATATTATTCGGGCACCGAAAGCATCGGCTTCACGCATGCCACGTCGGCCGAATGGCTGGCAAAGCCGGGGACGGTCGGCCGGGCATATGGATCGACGGTTCACATTCTCGACAATGAAGGCGATGAATTGCCACTGGGTCAAATCGGCACGATCTATTTTGAGGGCTCGGCTCAATTATCTTATCACAACGACACCGAAAAAACTGCCGGCGCGCACAGTAAAAATGGCTGGGTAACAATGGGCGACATCGGCCGTGTTGACGATGATGGCTATCTTTTCCTGACCGACAGGCGGGCATTCACGATTATTTCGGGCGGTGTAAATATCTATCCTGCCGAAGTCGAAGCGGCGTTCGTCGGTCATCCCGATATTGCCGATATCGCGGTTTTCGGTGTTCCCGATGCCGATCTCGGTGAAGCGACATTTGCACTGATTGAACTTCGCCCAGATGTGCCCTGCGATGCGGTCATTGCGGGACGACTATATGCGCACGCACGCAAAACGCTGGCGGCGTTCAAGTTACCGCGTCGGATCGCGTTCGGCGATGTCGGACGCACGGAAACCGGGAAGCTTCATAAGGCACAGCTTAAGGCGAAGTACGGCAACGGTAGGATTGGTTACGAGATGGCGCGTAAGCAGCTTGAGGCTGCGGTATGACCACGCGAACGGCTGCCTTGATCCATCTGCGGCTGAAAGGCTTTGTCAAACCTGACGGTCTCGACGACGACATCCGCCTGCTCGTGGATGAAGGCCTCGTCAGTGAGGCAAAACTGGGATTTCGCTTGTCGCCCGAGGGGCGCATTGTTGCCGATGCCGCATGGGCCGAAGAACGCGCTGCTGCCGATCCTGAAGCACTCGAAGCTGTTCATGCGATATTTGCCGAAATCAACAGCCCGTTCAAAGCACTTGTCGCCGATTGGCAGTTACGCAACGGATCGCCGAACGATCACAGCGACGCGGCGTACGACGCGGCCATTCTGACGCGCCTGCGCACCGTACATGTCCGGCTCGGCGAATGTCTGGTCCTCGCCAGCGCTCAGGTCATTCGGCTGAACCGATATGCGCCCGCATTTTCCGCTGCTTTGGCAAAGCTCGAACTCGGCGAAATACGCTGGATGGCGGCACCGATTATCGACAGTTACCACACGCTCTGGTTCGAGCTTCACGAAGAGCTCATCAGGCTGACGGGCCGCACGCGCGCGACCGAAGCAGCGTCCGGTGCGGGAGCATGACGAAATTAATCCCCGGAAGAGGGCTGAAAACGAGGCGTTCAACAAAAAAGATTTTGGAGGGAAGAGAAGGATGACCTGTTCATATCGTGCCCGGTTGCTGACGATGGTCGGTATCTCCGCGATGGCACTCGCGGCAAACCCTGCACTGGCTCAGTCGGCCGACACCAATAGCGGGCTGGACGAAATCATCGTGACGGCACAAAAACGCGAGCAAAACCTGCAGGACGTGCCAGCCGCAATTTCCGCATTTTCGGCTGATCAGCTGGCGGCGCGTGGCGTTACGCAAACCAGTGACCTGATGGGGACGCTGCCCAACTTGCAGGTAACGTCGGCATATAGCTCGACACAGCCCAATTTTTCGTTGCGCGGTATTTCGGTCGCCAACGAATTTTCAGCTTCGACCGCTTCACCGGTCGGTGTCTATGTCGACGAAGTTTATCAGAGTTTTCGTGCAAGCCACGGGCAGCAACTCTACGATCTTCAGCGCGTCGAAGTGCTGCGGGGACCACAGGGCACTCTGTACGGTCGCAACACGACCGGGGGTGCGATTAATTTCATCACGCGCAAACCCGACCTCGATGGCGCAAACGGGTACCTGACCGTCGGGTACGGAAACTACAACACGCTGACGACGCAAGCGGCATTTGAAGCGACGCTCATCCCCGATCAGCTTGGCATCAGGTTTGCGGGCACCCGTGCAAAAGGCAGCGGTTACACATTCAACCCCGTCGACAAACTGGATTACGGCACGACAAGCTCGATTGCCGGGCGCGTCAGCCTTCGCTGGAAGCCGGCAGACACGATCGACATTAATCTGAAAGGATATATTGCAGAAAATGATCCGCGGCAGGACCTGCCCTATGGCATCGGCTATCTGACGGGACGGACGAATGCGGCTGGCTATTCACGCTTCACCGCGCGCCCTGAACTCGGTGGTCGCATCTTGCGCCAAGATGAAATTCAGGCCGATACCGCCGGCGAGTATTTTACTGCGTCACGCGGATTGTCGCTGACTATTCAGGCTGAATTAAGTGATGCCGTGACCGTGACTTCGATCACGGGATATGATTATGGTAAATATCGGTTGTCACCGTTCGATTGCGACGGTTCGCCAATTAACATCTGTGCAATCCGCTACAATTCGCAAAGCAAGAATTTTAATCAGGACCTGCGGTTCAACTATTCGACCGATCGGCTGAAACTGATCGGTGGTTTATATTACGGCGTCGACACCATCGATACACAGAACCAGCCGGACTTTTTCGGGTTCCTACGTCCGCTGCTGCTGAATGCGGGCGTTCCGGGCGGTTTTAACAATATACCGATAGCGGTTGGAAACTCGCTGAAAACGATACCGGCATTTCTCGTCAATCCTGCCCTGACTCCCGCATCACCGGGTTACTGCGCGCCGATCATCATCAATCCGGGCGGTTATTATGACGCGCGTAGCCTGATCGCATTTCAAACCGATGTTGCAACGACGAATTCGGCAGGCGGCACCGCATCACAAGCCGCTTGCGCCGCAGCGGGTGCGCCGCCGTTTGGACCCATCCTTGCAAACCAGCGGTTTACGATTTCGCGCCCTTCAACCGCGGTTTATGGCGAAGCAGCATGGCAAGCCACCGATGCGCTTACGATCACGCTCGGCTTACGGTACACCTGGGATAAAGTTCGTTACACTGACGCGATCACGACACTGCGTGACCTGTCAGGCAACGGGATCGTTGCCGGGCTTGTCCCCTACAGCTTTCCGTACAATGCGACGCTCGCACCGGTCAGCCAGCGGAGATCGACGGGAGAGCTGACCGGTCGTATTGTCGCCGACTATAAATTCGGTGACGGCGTCTTGGGATATGCGAGCTATAGCCGTGGCTACCGGGCCGGTACGTTCAACGGTCTGGCCTATCAGGACATCAGCCAGGTTTATTTCCTCGATCCGGAAAAGGTAAATGCTTATGAAGTCGGCCTGAAAACCCGATTTGCCGACAATAAAGTCCAGCTGAACCTTGCCGGTTTTTATTATGATTATAAAAACCAGCAGATCGCACAGATTATCGGTGCGACCTCGTTTCTTCGTTCGGCCAAGGGCAGCGTCTATGGCATGGAAGCCGAACTTGCGGCCCAGCTTGCCGAACCGCTCCGGATCGATGCATCGTTCGGCTATCTTAAAACAAAATATAGCGGCAATTCGATCAACCCGGCCGATCCGCGGAGTCTGACGCTCAACATCAATGGCAATCCGTTTCCCAATGCGCCGGAAGTGACATTTTCGGCGGGGTTTGACTTCACAGCCATCGACACGGGCAAGCACAAACTGACGCTGCGCGGTGACACACAATATATGGGCAAATATTACTTCGATCCATTCAAGGATTATGGTCAAAGCCCGTGCGACAAGCCCCGGACCGGAACGCTGGTCCTCCAAGCAACGCCGGAAATCGCGTGCGGCAACCCTGCTTATTGGCTGGTGAACGCGCGGGCCACATATACATATAACGAGCGGTTCTCGCTGAGCGTTTGGGGTAAGAATCTGACGAACAAGTTTTATTATGTCTATGGTTTGAATCTGAACGCGTTTTATCAGGATTATCTGACCCGTGGAACACCGCGAACATGGGGCGTAGAGGCGACGGCCCGGTTTTGACCTGACCTGATGCGTAATTGGGAGGGGGAATGCGGCCTTGCTCGCCGTTCCCCCTCTATTCAGGGATGTCGATGACCGATTTTCCGCAAACATTTACAATGACGATCGACGGGCAGCCGGTATCCAGCTCCGCCTGGTTCCAAGTCATCAATCCCGCGACCGAAACAATCGTTGCACACGCACCCGATGCGTCACGCGCAGAACTCGATGCGGCGGTTGCGGGCGCTCGACGTGCGCTACCCGTTTGGCGCGTAGCAGGGATCCGCAACCGACGAGAGGTCCTGTCCGAAATGGCCGATGCCATCGATGGCGATCTGGACACCCTGTCGATGCTGCTGACACTCGAGCAGGGCAAGCCGCTCAAGGCTGCGCGCCACGAAATCACCCGGTCGGCACAATGGCTGCGCGATGTGTCAGCATTCGAGTTGCCCGAACACATCAACGAAGACACCCCCGAACGACTGTCGATTACGCAGCGCGTGCCCATTGGTGTCGTCGGCGCAATCGTCCCGTGGAATTATCCGGTCCTACTGGCGGCTTGGAAAATCGCCCCGGCCCTGCTCTGCGGCAACAGCGTCATCGTAAAACCATCACCTTTCACACCATTGACCATGCTTCGCATCGGCATGTTGACGCGTGCGCTTCTGCCGGCGGGCGTCTTCAGCGTCGTTTCGGGTGGTGACAAGCTTGGTCCGTGGATGACGGAACATCCCTGCATCGACAAGATCGCTTTCACCGGATCGACCGAAACAGGGCGCCGAGTGATGCAGTCGGCATCGGCGACGCTCAAGCGACTGACGCTGGAACTTGGCGGCAACGATGCGGCGATTGTCATGCCGGACTGTGACCCCGACGTGATCGTTCCAGCACTTTTCGCCGCCGCCTTCGGCAACAGCGGACAGATCTGTATCGCGACCAAAAGATTATATGTGCACGATAGTCTTTTCGACCGGATTGCAAGCGCGCTGGCAGATCTTGCCCGTGACGCTCGGATCGGTAATGGCCTCGATGATGACGTCGATTTTGGTCCCATCCAAAACCGCCTGCAATATGAACGCGTTACGGCACTCATCTCTGACAGCAAAGCGCATGGGCACCACTTTCTGGCAGGCGGCACTGCCTGGGACGGCAAAGGATTTTTCGTGCCGTTGACGATCATCGCTGACCCACCCGAAACAAGCCGCGTTGTCGCTGAGGAGGCCTTTGGTCCCGTGTTACCCATCCTTCGCTATCATGACATCGACGATGTTATCGCGCGCGTGAATGCTTCATCGTTCGGACTTGGCGCATCGATCTGGAGCAGGGACGTTGTAACCGCACGGCGTCTTGCCGACCGAATCGAAGCCGGTACCATCTGGATCAACGAGACCCGGTACATCACGGCGGGTACGGCACTGGCCGGGCACAAACAGTCGGGACTAGGGACAGAACATGGGACGGAAGGTTTATATGAGTTTACGCTGCCTCAAACAGTCAGCATAAAAAAGTGAGGTGCAGCTCGATAAGTCACCGGACCGTTCAGATATAATGGTCGGGGAGACAGGATTCGAACCTGCGACCCTCTGGTCCCAAACCAGATGCGCTACCAGGCTGCGCCACTCCCCGATCCATATGGCGGGCCTTAGCGAAGCAACGCGACCCGCGCAATGACAGTGGCGCGAACGGTCGATACCGGCACTCAGAACGACCAGTTTTCGCTATTCCGCCGCGATGGAATCACGAAAGCTGCATCAACACTCGAAAAAGCGCTGGTGGGCCCGGCAGGAATCGAACCCGCAACCTAGCCGTTATGAGCGGCCGGCTCTACCGTTGAGCTACAGGCCCCCAGCGGTATTTTTCGATACGCTCAACGTGTTCCCGCTGGCAAGTCAGCACGCGCCTGAGCGCTTGGAAAGGTCAAGACGAAACGATCAGGCAGAACGGCAAATTGCCCCCCTGCGTCGCGGGCAAGGCTTCGAATGAGACGCAGCGTAAAGCCAAGACCCAGCAATGGGGCATCCGGATACGGCGTGTCAGGCGCATAGGCGGGATCGAGCAAAACTGCCTCAGTAACTCCGGAAAGTGCGGCGGGACGTGCCACGGTTAGCTTTGCCTGCCCACCCGAAGCATGCGACACATCGACGTGAAGACATTCGCCCGGCACCGCAAGTGTTGACGCTGCAGAAATCAGTCGCCCGATCATCCTTTCGAGCGTTGCCGGATCGACGCCTGAAATTTCCACATGCGATGACGCCGTTACGGCCAGCTCGACTTCACGCTTCGCAAGTGTCGGGCCCAGTCTCGACTCGATCCGGTGCAAAACTGCCGCGGCGTCGCTAATGGTACCAAGGGGAGCGGTCACCGTGTCGCTCCGGGCACGTGCTGCCTGGTCGAGATCGTCGATCAAGTCGAGCAGACGTTCGCCGTCGTCGAGGATTGCGCGCGCCTGCGCTCGGTAGGTCTGCGCCGACGGCCCGAGCAGCTGACTGTCAATCATCGCGGCAAAACCGAGGATCGCGTTCAACGGTGTGCGTAATTCATGGATCAATTGACGCAGCGCGTCGACCGGAATGGCGGTGCCCCCGAAATCTGCCAAGGGTGCTGAAATTTCATCGGGTTGTGGCCTGCGCGCATGACCATGATAACCGGCAAATCGTCCGGTTCGCGGATTGAAAACCGGCGTCGCTGAAATCAGCCACTGGCCGCTGACGGGTCCAGGTCCGGCAACGACCAATCGCGCGTTGCGAAACGGTGCGCGCCGACGAAATGCACCAGCGGCTTGTCCATCGACACCGAAACCGCCATCTTCGGCAATGTCGGCAATACTGGTCCCGATGAGAGCCTCGCGCGGTGCTCCGGTTGTCCAGTCAATGAGACCGTCGACAGAGGTTTCGAAACTGAAATCCTGAATAACTGCGGCTGGTCGCGGACTGCCGGACGTGTCGTTTGCGCCAAGCCGAAATGCTTCGATCCGCGCCACCAGATCGCGAATTTGGTTGCCCGCATCGACGACATCAGCTTGCGACGCGGGCAAGGCAAAATCGCTCAGGCCGTAATTCGATAGAGCGCGCATCGCAGCCGCCGGAAGGTCGCGCCGATTACGTAACAACGCTCGCGATGCTGGTGGCAACTGCGGGATCAAAGACTGCCATGCCTTGCCATCGAGCTTAGCCGTCGAAAGGACCGGTGCAGCGACGCCGGGCGCATCGACGCCGAATAGCGCGACAGCATCGCCACCGGCTGCACGCTCGGCGATTTGCAATGCCGCCAAGCGCCTCTGTTCAACCGGGACAGCGGCACGCAATAACGCAATGCGCTGGAGAACCGCCGAACGAACGGTTGCTGACAGTCCGTGGCGGGCTTGTACGATCAAGTCGACCAGCTGGCGCCATTGCGCCGCTTGCCCCGCGACGTCGTCCGCCTCGAAAGCCAACGCAGTGGCAAGCATCGAATCGTAACGCACGTGGTCCTCGGATCTGCGACCCGCGCGCGACATGCGCCGGATCATTAACGGTTCGTTACTCTTCGTTCGGATTGCCGCCAAGCGTCCGTTTTGGGACGTCGCATAGTGGCACAACTACTATGCTTTGTAACTTTATTATTGCATAAGCACAGAAAGTTACAGGAAACTGCGCCGATGGCACCAGAGATATTTGATTCGGTCGATCGACTGATACTGGCCGAACTGCAGGCCGACGGGCGAATTACCAATGTTGAACTGGCAACACGCGTCGGACTGACTGCACCCCCGTGCCTGCGCCGCGTTCGCGCGCTCGAAGAACGTGGTGCGATCGAGGGGTATCATGCGCAACTGAATTCGATGGCACTTGGCTATGCGATCACGGTATTTGCGATGGTGAGCCTTAAAAGCCAGGCGGAACATGATCTGCTGGCATTCGAAGCACATGTGGCAACGCTCGAACCTGTTCGCGAATGCCATATGCTCAACGGTGAAATCGATTTCATCCTAAAGATCGTTGCCCACAACCTCCAGGAATTTCAAAGTTTTCTCACGTCTTCTCTCACGACCGCACCGAACGTCGAGAGCATCAAGACGTCGCTGACCATCCGAACCGCAAAGAACCTGCCCGGTGTGCCCGTCGCGGCTTAAGCCTGCTGGCCCAGCCAGAGGAGCCAGAACGCAGCGATGTCGGCACGCGCACCCTTGACCGCTGTAAATGCAGTTCGCGCGCCTTCCTTATCACCCGACCGCAATAGTGCGATGCCCATGCGGGTGTTCACGGCATCGACGTCCACGCCGCCTTTACCAAGTGCCAGTTTGTAAAGCGCAATGGCTTTGGCATCCTGTCCGTAGGCGAGGTAGGCATCTCCCGTTGCTGAAGCAACTTTGCCTGTCGACGATGCCGATGCCTGCCGTTCCGTCGTCGCAAGTGACGCCTGATCACCCGCGATCTTCGACGTTGCCATGCCGCGCAACTCGTTCAATGCCCGGCTGTTTGCGGGAATAGCGCCTGACGCCATACCTTCGTCGATGATCGATTTTGCCTCGCCGGGCAAGCCACGCTCGGTCGCAAGCGACGCAAATTCGTAATAATCGCGTTCACCCGCAAGACTTTTCGTGAGCCGCATCAGCCGGAAAATATCGAGGTTGAGGTTGCCGTCACGCTGGGCACCGTCGCGGTAAACGACCAGCGCACTGCGCCAGTTGTCGACTGTCGGATAGGCTTTGACCTGCGCACGCGTCCATTTCGCCGAGTCCGAAAACAGCTTGGCTTTATAGGCGACCGACGATGCCCGCGCATACCATGCTTCGGGTGCCTTCGCTCCCGTCGCAGCGTTCGCTGCAATAGCGCGATCGACGAAGCCGAGCCCGACCGGAATGTTGTTCGATTTGAAGTGCGATTCCGCCAGAAGAAGAAGCGCGTCCTGATTGGTTCCGGTGTATCCCAAGCGGTCGGCCTCGCTCAGATATTTGATGGCCATAGGGAAATCATTGGCGGAATAGGCGAATTGACCTGCGTAAAAGTTCAGTCTCGGTGCTTCCGCCTTGCCAAGCTCGCTGCCACTGGCCAGCATCGCAAGAACGGCCTTTTGCTGCATTACCTGATTTTTTGCTGCGCCACCGACCTGAAGCCGAAGCTGTGCGGCAACGAACTTGTCGTCAGCGGTGGTCGCTGCGGCTTCGGCTGTTGTCACTGCTGCGTCAGCACCTGCCGGATTTGCTTTCAACGCAGCTTGCGCAGGACCTGCTGCTGCCCGAAACTCCTTGCTCAGAGTCATCTTGGGCGCTTCGGCTGGTTTTTCTTTTGCTGCAAAGACGGTGGCCGGCGCGGTGCCAACCAAAAGCATTCCCGCGAGGGCCAATGACGAACCGAGCTTCATAACGATGTTCCTCCTGTCGTGGTTGAAAACCACTACGTTTCGATGAGATGCCTAGCCTCCGGCCAGTTACGACACAAGTCGACCATCGACGCTGAACAACGCTTGAACTTGCGAACCGCGCTTTACGCCGCTTCGAACATCTCCACGGGCATGGCCATGATCGCTTCGGCTCCGCCTTCGATCTTGCGGCGCAGCGCACCGGTATCGGGCATGATCCGTTCGGCAAAATATCGCGCCGTGATCAGTTTCGCCTCGAGAAACGCAGCGTCGCCCTCACCTGCTGCGAGCATCGCTTGTGCTGCGCTTATCATGCGCAGCCACATCAGGCCGACAGTAACGATGCCCATGAGATGCATGTAGGATACCGCACCAGCACCGGCATTATTGGGATTGGCCAGTCCGTTTTGAACAAACCACATCGTTGCGGTCTGCAAATCCCCCGTCGCTTTTTCAAGGTTGCCCGCAAATTCGGCAAGTTCTGGTTTGAGCTTCGCCGCCGCTATTTCTTCGGCAAGAATACCGAACAGCAACTGCACCGCACGTCCACCATCTTTGGCCAGCTTGCGTCCGACAAGATCAAGCGCCTGGATGCCGTTCGTGCCTTCATAGATCATCGCGATCCGAGCATCGCGGACATATTGTTCCATGCCCCATTCGGCGATGTAGCCGTGTCCGCCATACACTTGCTGGCTGTTCGTCGCGATCTCATAGCCTTTGTCGGTGCCATACCCCTTGATGACCGGGGTCAGAAGGCTGATCAGGTCGTCGGCCCGCTGGCGCTCGTCCTCTGTTTGAGCCTTGTGCGACAAATCAACCTGAAGCGCACCCCAAAGGCATAGCGCGCGAAGCCCCTCGGTCATCGCTTTGCTTTCCATCAGCATGCGGCGGACATCAGGATGGACGAACAACGTGTCCGCTTTCTGATCAGGTTCGGCGGGACCGGACAACGCGCGGCCCTGCCGCCGGTCCTTGGCGTAGTGCACAGCGTTTTGGTGCGCGACTTCGGCGACGGCGAGTCCCTGAAGCCCAACACCCAGACGCGCCGTGTTCATCATGATGAACATTGCAGCAAGCCCCTTGTTCTCCTCGCCGACAAGATATCCGGTCGCTCCGTCATAATTCATCACGCAAGTCGAATTGGCATGAATACCCATTTTATGTTCGATCGAGCCGCACGTAACGGCATTGCGCGCACCGAGTGACCCATCGTCATTGACGATGAATTTGGGCACGATGAACAGCGAAATCCCCTTCACATTGTCCGGGGCGTCGGGAATTTTTGCCAGCACGAGGTGAATGATATTGTCGGTCAGGTCGTGCTCGCCCGACGAAATAAAAATCTTTGTACCGGTCACCGCAAATGTCCCGTCATCCTGCGGCACAGCCTTGGTCTTGATCAGCCCCAGGTCGGTCCCGCACTGGGGTTCGGTCAGGTTCATCGTGCCGCTCCACTCGCCCGACACCATTTTCGGCAAATAAGTTGCTTTTTGCTGCTCGGACCCTTTGACGAGGATCGACGAAACGGCGCCCATCGTCAGCCCCTGATACATGGCGAACGCCATATTCGATGAAATCAAAAATTCCTCGAATGCAGTCGAAACGACATGCGGCAAGCCCTGCCCGCCATATTCGACGGGCATGCCGAGTGTCGTCCACCCTCCGGCAATGAACGCGTTATAAGCCGCCTTGAAACCCGTCGGTGTTGTCACCGACCCATCGGCGTGACGCGTGCACCCTTCGAGATCGCCCGATTGGTTCAGCGGAAACAATATCTCCGCAACAAATTTGCCGCCTTCGTCGAGCACAGCATCGACGACGTCAGGCGTCGCATTTTCGAACCCTGGCAAATTTGCATATCGATCGAGACCGATAACGGCATCGAGGACAAATCGCGTGTCGCGCACTGGCGGAATATATTGCGGCATGGGTTACTCCGAACAAAAACTAATGACCGACGTCTTCGGCGGCCTGAACCATTTTTACGAACCGCGACAATTCGTCGATGTGCGCATCGATATCGACACGCTGCGCCTGTAACAGGTCGATGCGCGACAGACACTTTTCAATAGTTACATGACGCTGCGTCGCGCGGCCATCGCCGATATCATACAGGTCAATCATTTCACGAATGTCGGCCAGCGAGAAACCGACCCGTTTCGCACGCAGGATCCAAGCCAGCCTCGCCCGGTCGCGTTTTGTGTAAATCCGGGTCGTTCCGCGACGGATCGGCGCGATAAGCCCTTCATCTTCATAAAAACGCAGCGCTCGTGCCGTCACGCCGAATTCTTCCGAAAGGTCGGATATCGAATACATGTGACGTTCGTGAAAATCCGGTGTGTCGATCGTCGCGTGCTGAGCTTCATGGTTCATGCCGCGAAGCTAGTTTACGTGAACGTAAAGGTCAATTGCGCGACGCTTTTGTCCAATCAATGACGGTCGACTCGCATTAATGCTTCGTTAATAGAAAATATCCGGTCGCTGAGAAAAACTAATAAACGTTCAGTGGGGTCGCTCGACTTTGTTCATACAGAGAGGGCAGACAATGAAAATCTCGACGAAAATGCTATTGCTCGCCGCAGCTGCGGTCAGCATGCCAAGCGCGGCGAACGCGGTAACCATAATCCAGCATCCGGGAACGACGCTGGGTGCGTTCAGCTGGAGTCTCGCCGGCACGACGATCACGATCAATGAAACGTGGACAAACACAAACAATGTGTTTCTTCAAATTAATGATCTGACGCCCGGCGTGAGTTACACGGTCATCAAAAGGATCATCAACAACACGGGGCAAACATGGACTTCGATTGCCAACGAGTTGCTCGATCCGGGCCTCGATACAAATGATCCGCGGCCACAGCCTGGCTTCATCCCAGTCGGATACAGCACATCGAGCGATACCGATGGACTGAGTTTCGATCAGGGCGGCTCAATTCCGCGAACGTCGTCAATATTTCCCACAGTCGTTGTCGATGAAAACACTGATGCGCGCGATTTCATCGATTTCCTTGGCGCCAATGTAGCGTCGGGATCACCGCTGTTCACGTTGCAATATGGATTGACGGACAATGGTTCGAACCAGCCATTTCTGTTGTCGCAGCGCGTCAACGTCCGGTCGATTACGGCTGTTCCGGAAGCTGGAACCTGGCTGATGATGATGGCCGGTTTTGGCATTGTCGGTGGTGCGATGCGCCGACGGATGCGGACCTCGATCAGCTACGCCTAAAAACAGCGTCGATCATGATCTCGGGTGGCGCCAAATACTGCGCCACCCGTTTTCATCTGTCCGCGATATAGCGGTGAAAATCGAAGGGAACGAAGCGACGGTTCGTTGATTAGCGCATGAAGTAATGCGCTGGGATCACGGGTCGATGATGCTCGAACATATGCTGGACCTCATTCACGGCGCGATGCGCCGGGCAACCGGCCTGAAACTCGTTAGCGACTTGCACGAGCGCCCGACATTTCCCGGCATTTATCCACCGCTCGATCCCAAACTGCGCTGCCGTCTTCGACGCATTCGCGATGCTGGCGTGCTGTTTGTTCATATCCCAAAAAACGCAGGCATGTCGGTCAGCAGCATTTTATATGGTGAACAAGTTTTTCATCCGACCATCCGCTATTATCAACGCGTGGCTCCTGACATCGCTCGGTCCTTGCCCAGCTTTGCGATATGGCGCCATCCCGTCGAGCGCTTTGTTTCGGCGTTTCGCTATGCCCGCACCGGCGGAAGCCAAGACGCACCAATTTCACGCGCATTCCAGAAAACCTATCGGGCATTTCGCACCCTAGACGATGCGCTGGATCATGTTGCGTCCGCCAACTGCCTTTACCAAGTCGACCACATTTTCCGGCCGCAATTTTGGTACATCGCGGATCACGCCGGCCGGATCGCCGTCGATAACATTTGCATGATCGAGGATCTCGACGCGATGATTGCGGCCAAAGCTTTGCCGGGCCTTCATAAAGTCGCGCGGCTCAATCGGTCCGAAGCGATCGATGTCGCGCTGACATCTGATCAATTGCAACGCCTTCATGATCTGTATCCGATCGATTTCGCAATATACGATTCGCTTCAGCAAGGGCTGCTGGCGAAGCGGCTTACCCGGCCCGATCCGGCCTTTTCCGGTTACGAAGCCAATACAAGGCCCCCGTTATCGATCAGCCGATAAAAACATGATTGCGCGCCGGTATGACAAGCTGGTCCAGCAGCTTCTACTTTGATCCACAAAGTATCCTGATCGCAGTCGATTCGAAGTTCGACGACGCGCAGGGTGTTTCCAGACTCCTCGCCCTTTCGCCATATCCGGCCGCGGCTGCGTGACCAAAAGTGAGCTTCGCCGGTTGATTGCGTCAACGCGAGTGCATCAGCGTTAAGATACGCAACCATCAGCAGTTCCTTGCTGGCAACGTCGGTAACGACACCGGTAATCAGCCCGTTCGCGTCCCATTTGGGGTCGAGCGTCGATCCCTGCTCGCGGTCCTGTTGATCGGCAGTCATCGGAATTCCGTTACAAAGTGAAGACAATCGGTTTCGCCATGCCTATAGGGCGCTATCCGCTCGGGCGCGAGATCATACGAATCATGCTGACGACCCATCCGTTCGAACCCGTCGATCCGTCGGACGACAAGCTCCGCGAGGAATGCGGTGTCTTTGGCATCTGGGGCGGCGACACCGCTGCTGCGATTGTCGCGCTTGGCCTGCACGCGCTTCAGCACCGGGGGCAGGAAGCGGCGGGTATCACGAGTTGGGACGGTTCCGATTTCCATTCGCACCGTGCAATGGGCCATGTCGCGGGCAACTTTGACCGCGATGAAGTTATCCGCGGTCTTCCGGGCATGGTCGCGTGCGGACATGTCCGGTATTCGACCACAGGCGAGACAGCTCTGCGCAATGTCCAACCGCTTTATGCCGACCTTGCGTCAGGCGGGTTTGCGATTGCGCACAATGGCAACATTTCCAATGCGATGGCGGTCAAGCGCGAGCTCGTTCGCCGCGGTTCGATTTTTCAATCGACGAGTGATACCGAAGTCATCATTCACCTTGTCGCGACCAGCACATACCGGACACTTCTCGACAAATTCATCGACGCGCTGAAACAGGTGGAAGGCGCTTATTCGCTGATTTGCATGACACCGGAAGGGATGATTGCCTGTCGCGATCCGCTCGGTATCCGGCCGCTGGTGATGGGCAAGCTCGGCGATGCAACGATTTTCGCATCCGAAACCGTCGCCCTCGACGTCGTCGGCGCAACGTATGAACGCACAGTAGAACCCGGCGAGATCATCATCGTGACGGCGAACGGCACACGCTCGATTACGCCTTTCGGTGCGGTTGCGCCACGGCCATGCATTTTCGAACATGTTTATTTCAGCCGCCCCGATTCCATCGTCGATGGCTCGAGCGTGTATTCGGTGCGTAAGGCGATCGGCGCGCAACTCGCAATCGAAAGCCCGGTCGATGCTGATCTCGTCATCCCCGTCCCCGATTCGGGAACACCCGCAGCAATCGGATATGCGCAGCAATCGGGCATTCCATTCGAACTCGGCATTATCCGCTCGCATTATGTCGGACGGACATTCATTCAGCCGGGTGATCAGGTTCGCCATCTCGGCGTGAAGTTGAAGCATAACGCCAATCGTGCGCTGATCGCGGGACAACGCGTCGTGCTGATTGATGACAGCATCGTGCGAGGCACGACGAGCCTCAAAATCGTACAAATGATGCGCGATGCCGGTGCGGCCGAGGTTCACTTGCGAATTGCCAGCCCGCCCACACGGCACAGTTGTTATTACGGCGTCGACACGCCCGAACGAAACAAATTGCTCGCACATAAGCTCGACGTTGGTGGCATGCAGGATTTCATTCATGCTGACAGCCTTGCTTTCGTCAGCATCGACGGATTGTACAAAGCCCTCGGCGAAGCGCGCCGCGCGGATGACATCCCACAATATTGCGACGCCTGTTTCACCGGGGACTACCCGACGCGTCTGACCGACCAGGACGAAACCGCCGTCGACGATCAATTCGAATTGCTTGCGGAGCGCGTGATTTGACGACGAGCTTGTCGGGCCAACTGGCCCTTGTAACGGGTGCATCGCGCGGGATCGGCGCTGCTACCGCCGAAGCACTGGCTGCAAAGGGTGCACACGTTATTCTTACGGCGCGCACTGTTGCCGGGCTGGAGGCGGTCGAGGAGCGCATTCATGACGCCGGAGGCAATGCTACGATCGCGCCGCTCGACCTGAGCGACAACGACGGTATCGCACGCCTTGCCGAGGCGATATCCGGTCGCTGGAAAGCGCTCGACATTCTCGTCCTCAACGCGGCGACACTGGGAACCCTGACACCGGTGCCGCATATCGACGCCAAGGAATTCGCGCGCGTTGTGACACTGAACCTGACGGCGCAGGCCGCAATGATCGGTGCATTCGATGCAATGCTCCGTGCGGCGCAAAGCGCGCGTGTCGTTGGGCTGACGTCGAGCGTCGGTTCGGATCCGCGCGCTTATTGGGGAGCCTATGGCGCATCGAAAGCTGGGTTCGAAACGCTGCTTGGCAGCTATGCCGCAGAAACGCGCAATATCGGCCGGGTCCGTGTCGCAATCGTCGATCCCGGCGCGACCCGCACAGTGATGCGCGCACGCGCCTTTCCCGGCGAAGACCCGGCATCGGTAAAGGACCCGGTCACTGTCGGCACACGGATCGCCGCACTTGTCGCCGACGGTTTCGAAACCGGTCACCGCGAGCGTGTTAACTAACGAAAATCACGCATCATTAACCTGACGATTATAACAACGCGTCACGGGGGCACAAACCGTTCGGCTACGAACCATCGGAGGCGACCAAATGACCGACATGAAGCTTTATGACCGATATACCGTCGCGGCGCAGGAAGATCGCTGTGCCCCGCGCACCCGGCTTGAAATTCCCGCATCGCTCCGCCCATCGGGTGACAAGGGCTTCGCAACCACAGTCTATGATCTGTCGCTCGGCGGATTTTCTTGCGAGGCATTGTCACGAATGCGTCCAGGCGCTTTGTGCTGGCTGACGTTGCCCGGACTTGCCGGGCTTCAGGCGGAAGTGATATGGAACCATAACGGTATGGTCGGATGTGCCTTTGCCAATCTCCTCAACGCAGCCGTGTTTGAGAAGATTGTCGAGCGCTATTCCTGATCGAGGGCAGCCTGCACTGCTTTGTAAAAACGCTCGCGATCGATCCCGACGCCGGCTTCGTCTGTGGCCGCGGCCCAATTGCCATTCGTTGCAATGACAAGACGGCGTTTGGGATCGATGAAAAT
>JANLWD010000113.1:0-6416 GCA_031364345.1 Sphingomonas sp. | reverse complement strand
TACACGCAAGGCATCGATCCCGGCCTTGATTTTTCCGACATCGACAGCATCGTGAAAACGGTGGAGTATTGCACCAACATCCCGACGCATCCACGCCAGCCCTATGTCGGCGATCTGGTATTTACCGCATTCAGCGGATCGCATCAGGATGCCATAAAAAAGGGATTTGCGGCACAGGAAGCGCGCAATGACGAGTTGTGGGAAGTGCCATATCTTCCCATCGACCCGAAGGATCTTGGTCGCGATTACGAAGCAGTGATCCGGGTGAATTCGCAAAGCGGCAAGGGCGGCGTCGCGTGGGTTCTAGAACAGGACAAGGGCCTCAAACTGCCCAAACGCATGCAAGCGGATTTCAGCCGCCATGTGCAGGCACTTGCCGACGAAACGAACCGTGAATTGAATGCCGCTGACATCTGGGGAGCGTTCGAACGCGTTTACTTGAGCGCGGGTCGATTCGCGCTTGGCGACTATGCCGAAACCAGAGCATCGAACGGCGACCGGATATTTGCGGGCAATATCATCGTCGACGGGACTGAACGATCAGTAAGCGGCCGTGGCAACGGCCTGATTTCGTCCGTCATCGCAGCCGTCGACACACTTGGCATCGGTCTCGACGTTGTTGACTATGCCGAACACACGCTCGGCATCGGCAGCGATGCACAAGCAGCGGCGTATCTCGAATGCAAAACGCAGACAGGCGCTACTGTATGGGGTGTCGGGATCGATGCCGATGTCGCAACAGCAAGCGTAAGAGCTGTTCTGGGAGCCGCAAACGCCGCGAAGCCATCCGGATGAGCGACATGCGCTGGACGCCGGGGATCGGCGATCCGACGGTGATGGGATGGGCGACCCTTGCTGCCTACTTTGGCACGGCGTTATTCTGCCTGAGCGCGGCTCGGCGCAGCACTGACGCACGTACGGTGTGGCAAGCGATTAGCATATTCCTCGTGCTGCTGGGCATCAACAAGCAGCTCGATTTGCAGACTTGGTTCACGCAAGTCGCTCGCGGCATGGCAACGAGCGAGGGCTGGTACGAAAGCCGAAGACAGATCCAATGGTGGTTTATCGCCGGTTTGGTCGGGCTCGGCACTTTTTCCGCGGGACTGTTGTTCTGGCGCACTCGGCAGCGCGCAACCGCAGTTCGCGTGGCAGTCGCCGGTCTGACTTTACTGTTCGTGTTTATCGCGCTGCGGGCCTCGTCGTTTCACCACGTCGACTGGTTTTTGGGGATCACGATTTTTGGGTTACGATTCAACTGGGTTCTTGAACTCGGCGGCATTGCAGTGATCGCGATCGCCGCGTCGCGCGCTAGGGTTTGATCATATGTCCGCTCTTGAAAGCGAACGCAGCTATCGATTCCCAGGGGCCGCCGCGATACGACCAGGCGGCAAGGCCCCTTAGAACAAGTAGGCGCGGCCTGAAATTGGCTGACAACTCATCCAGTAGAGCGCGCGCCTCAGGAGCTTTCACTTTATTCTGTACGGTAACATGTGCGCGCCATGGCGTTCGGTCTTGCGGCATCAGCATCGGGGCAAAGCGATCGGCAATACGGGTACGGATGTCTTCGAGATCGGCGCTGTCGACGCGGAAAGCCACGCCACCACCAAGGTTGATGACGCCCGACAGACGTGCAGCTGGATCATTGCCGCGTGCTTCGTCCTTCAGCAGCTGCAACAGTTCAGGTCCGCACGACGGCGGTAGGTGATGAAACATCGTCAGATGCGCACGAACATAGTTTCGGTCGGGTGGGAAATGCGCGCGGCGCAGAGCGTCGAGCGTGGACAGATCCGGCTGTCCCATGAGCGCGGTAACGATGATCGGGGCGGTCATTCAGACGGGCTTGAGCGGCATTTGCGGGCCATCCGGTAACGTGGCAGAGATGGTGTCGCCCGGTTTTACATCACCACTGGCGATTACGATGCCCATCACGCCAGCCTTACGGACGATATTGTCGTCGGCGTCGCGATCGAGACACGCGGCCATCAGGCCGGGCATCATCCGCTCAAGCTGGATACAGGGATTGCGCAGGCCGGTAAGTTCGATCATCGCCGCGCCGATGTTCAACCTCGTGCCGGACGGCAAGGTCAATAAATCGATACCCTGAGTTGTGATGTTTTCACCCATCTGGCCCGAGGCTATCGCGAAGCCTTTGGCTGCCAGTTCACCGAACAACTCTGTGTGAATCAGGTGAACTTGGCGCAGATTGGGGAGCGCGGGATTGAACCGCGCGCGCGAACGATGTTTCACTTTCTCGCCGCAATGCGCGTCACCATCGACGCCCAGACCGGTTTGCAGACGGATCACGTCCTGTGGCGTTTTGCCGACACCGTGACCTCTGCGCGCAGAAACAGCGACCACCGTTCCCATCATCGTCTCCCGAACAGTTTCTCGATATCGGCGTGCGCCAGTTTCACCCAGGTCGGGCGGCCGTGGTTGCACTGGCCAGAATGTGGGGTGACTTCCATTTCGCGGAGCAGCGCATTCATTTCGGCAACCGAAAGGATGCGCCCGGCCCGAACCGAGCCGTGACAAGCCATTGTACCAGCGACGGCATCGAGGCGTTCCTTGAGCGACAACGCTTCGCCAAAAGCCGCGAGTTCATCGGCGAGGTCAATAATGAGCCCTCTGACGTCGGCCTGGCCGAGCATTGCTGGAACCCCGCGAACAAGTATCGCAGCGGGGCCAAAGCGTTCGACGTCAAGCCCGAAGTCGAGCAGTTCGACCGCGCGGGCTTCCAAGCGGTCGCAAGCGGGCTCATCAAGTTCGACGACTTCGGGGAGCAGCAGCGGCTGCATTGCGACGCCGCCGGTGGCGCTGGCTTTACGCATTCGTTCAAGGACAAGGCGTTCGTGCGCAGCATGCTGATCGACGATGACGAGACCATCTTCGGCTTCGGCGACGATATAGGTTGCCGCAACCTGCCCGCGCGCAACGCCCATCGGATATTGAATACGCTCAGGCGTTGCCATGTCGGCAGGTTCGGCGCGCGCCATTGGTGGAGCGATGAACGTGCTGCGCCGGTCGAAGACGGAGGACTGCCTTTCGTCATAATG
Organism: Sphingomonas sp.; assembly: GCA_031364345.1. Taxonomy (GTDB): domain Bacteria; phylum Pseudomonadota; class Alphaproteobacteria; order Sphingomonadales; family Sphingomonadaceae; genus Sphingomonas_O. The sequence continues at coordinate 3,363 of JANLWD010000113.1, read as the reverse complement.
ATCGGTGCGACAGTCGCGTCCTCCTGGGTCGGGAGACAGGCCATAGCTCTGCCAAGCTCCCAAAGCCGCGGCGCTGGGTCTTGGCTGGCTGCGATGCCCTGCCCCGTCCAACGCTAGGCGCAAGGCACTCACGATCAAACCTCGCACCAAAGCGGGATCGCGAAAGCGGACTTCCGTTTTGGCCGGGTGGACATTCACGTCGACGATGTCCGTCGGGACGTCCAGAAACAGCGCAACAACGGCGTGCCGGTCGCGTGCGAGCATATCGGCATAGGCGCCGCGGACAGCACCGATCAGCAGACGGTCTTTTACTGGCCGGCCATTCACGAAAAGATATTGGTGATCGGCAACGCCCCGATTGAATGTCGGCAGCCCGGCAATGCCGCCCAGCAAGATTCCCTCACGATTGAAATCGACCACAACACTATTGTCCAGAAGCGCCCGGTCGGTCAGCGCTGCGACACGTGACGCACGGTTTTCAGCCTGAACAGCCAATGTCCGGCGCCCGTCGTGCTCAAGTGAAAACGATATGTCGGGGCGCGCCATTGCCAAACGCTTCAACACGTCGAGACACGCGGCATATTCGCTGCGCGGCGTGCGGAGAAATTTGCGCCGCGCCGGGACCCGGTCGAACAGCGCCTCAACAAGAACGCGCGTTCCATATGGCGTTGCATGCGGTCCATCGTGGATGACCGCACCGTTGTCGACAACGCGCGACCAGCCCTCACCACCATCAATACGACTTTCGATCGTCAGGCGCGCGACGCTGGCAATCGAAGGCAGGGCTTCACCGCGAAATCCCATCGTTGTCACTGCTTCGATAGCATCATCGGGCAATTTCGATGTCGCATGCCGTTCGAGCGCCATTGCGATGTCGCTGCTACTCATGCCGCACCCGTCGTCTCGAATGTCGATACGATCGGCGCCACCGCCACTGAGGATGATGTCGATGCGGCTCGACCGGGCGTCGATTGCGTTTTCGATCAGTTCTTTAAGCGCTGCAGCCGGACGCTCGACGACTTCACCCGCCGCAATGCGATTAACCAGATGTTCGGGCAGCCGACGTATTGACATACAAGGGGCACTAGCCCACTTGGCGGCATCCCGCGACCCGGCCGCTGCGGAAATCATTTTATTTTATGCGCGGCCCAAAAAGCACCGAGTTTGCCCCGCATGAAGAATCCGTTTTCACGTTTTTTCAAGTTCATGAGCCATGACATGGCAATCGACCTCGGCACGGCAAACACGGTTGTTTACGTTCGCGGTCGCGGCATCGTTTTGAACGAACCATCGGTCGTCGCGATTGAAACAATCAATGGCGTCAAGCGTGTCAAAGCAGTCGGTGATGATGCCAAAATGATGATGGGCAAAACGCCTGACAGCATTCAGGCCATTCGTCCCCTGCGCGACGGCGTCATCGCCGACATCGATGTCGCCGAACAGATGATCAAGCATTTCATTCTGAAAGTTCATGGCGGCAAAAAAAGTCCGCTGCGCTGGCCAGAAATCGTGATCTGCGTGCCGAGCGGCTCGACTTCGGTTGAGCGCCGCGCAATCCGCGACGCCGCATCGAATGCCGGAGCAAGCCAGGTCTGGCTGATCGAAGAGCCGATGGCGGCGGCAATCGGCGCGGACATGCCAGTGACCGAGCCGATCGGATCGATGGTCGTCGACATTGGCGGTGGCACGACCGAAGTCGCTGTCCTGTCCTTGCGCGGTGTCGCCTATTCGACGTCGGTTCGTGTTGGCGGCGACAAAATGGACGAAGCGATCGTTTCTTATATCCGCCGCAATCACAATCTGCTGATCGGCGAAGCAACGGCCGAACGCATCAAGAAGGAAGTCGGCATCGCTAAACCGCCAGCCGACGGCATCGGCATGACGATCCACGTAAAGGGTCGCGACCTGGTTAACGGCGTGCCCAAGGAAATAACGATCAATCAGGGCCAGATTGCCGAAGCGCTGTCCGAACCCGTCGGAACGATCGTCGAAGGGGTGCGCATCGCGCTCGAAAACACGGCGCCTGAACTGGCTGCCGACATCGTCGATCAAGGTATCGTGCTGACCGGCGGGGGTGCGTTGTTGCAGGGGCTCGATGAAGTGTTGCGCGATGAAACCGGATTGCCGGTCACCGTTGCCGACGATCCCCTCACTTGTGTCGCGCTTGGCACGGGGCGTGCCCTGGAAGACCCGATCTTCCGCGGCGTGCTCCAGACTGCCTAAACGGAGCTGAGCGGACATGGCGCCGCCGTCCCGCGCGCGCCAGGGCTTTTCGCGGCGGGCTCAACTCGGGCTGTTTACCAGCTATGTTATCGCTGTTGCCGGCGTCATCCTTGGGTTGCTCCTGGCAATCACAGCGCGATTCGATCCATCGGGTCATGCCGCGGTGCAGAGTTTGTTGAGCGACATCACAGCGCCGATTGCAAATGGGGGTCGTGCGTTCGTACGAACGGTGGCGTCGGGCTATGACGGAGTCAGTGCCTATATCGACGCCGGGTCGAAAAACCGTGCCATGGAAACCGAATTACGCAGCGCACGGGCGGAGCTCATCAAAAGCAAAGCAACAGCGCGCGAAAATTATCGCCTGAAGCGAGCCGTCCGGCTTGTTGAAAACAATCCCGATATCATCGTGTCCGCACGCCTCATTGCATCGACCGGAGCCAGTGCGCGGCGATATGCAACGCTGTCTGCCGGCGCGACACAAGGCGTGGCGAACGGACAACCTGTGCGGACATCGGAAGGACTGATCGGCCGCGTCGTCGCTGCCGGGCGCATAACCGCCCGGGTCCTGCTTATCACCGATGGAGGCGCGGTCGTTCCAGTGCGCCGATTGTCCGATGGCATGCCGGCGCTGGCAACAGGACGTGGTGACGGTGGCCTCGACATTCGTGCACTCGAAGCCGGAAGCAATCCGTTCAAGCCGGGCGATGTCATGGTAACGTCAGGCGCAGGCGGCATTTATCCGCCCGATGTGCCGGTCGCGCTTGTCAAAATCGAACGTCGCGATTTTGCCGTTGCAAGGCCGCTGGCGGATCCAGCAGCGCTTGACTTTGCGATTGTGCTACCGCCTTTTGTTGCGCCAGACCCCGCGCTTCCTCCTGTCCCGGCAACACCCTGATCCATGGCACTGCGTTCCCGTCGCGACCGTTTCGCTCCACCGCCAACAGCGTTTGAGCAGCAATTGATTCCAGTTGTGTCGGTCATGCTGGCATCGATGACGCCGTTACTTCCGATGATTGCGACGGTGCCCACGCTACCACCACTTGGATATCTGATGCTGCTCAGCTGGCGATTGATGCGCAGTGACGTCTGGCCGGTGTGGGCGGCATTGCCGTTGGGCGTGTTCGACGACCTGTTCAGTGG
>JANLWD010000109.1:0-11001 GCA_031364345.1 Sphingomonas sp. | reverse complement strand
GATCATCTCGTCAACCTGCAACTGGGTGTCGAGGATACCGACAAACTGTCGCAATATACCGTGTTGATGACCTATGCGAGCAACCGCGTCACCAGCCGCGGCGCGTCATTACAGCCCGATATTATCGAAAAGCCGGGGTTTCAGCTCGATTTCGTTGCGCGTGAATCAGTCAAGATCGCGGGTAAGGATGTCGATGTGAAAGTCGAAGCGCGCAACATCACCGGGACCAAATATCAGGAGCTGCAAACCAACGGCACGAATTCGGTTTTTTACAACCGGTATAAAGTCGGAACGACGGTTTCGCTGGGGTTGAGCGTTACGTTCTGAGCCTGACTTCGTGATCGTTCGTATGCAGCTTTAATTTCGCTCTCGCGCTCGAACACGATCCGGCATAGATGGCGCTAACCACAATCGGCGGCGGGACAGATTAAGGCATGGATGTATTGACCAGTCCTGTTTTTGCGCGTTTTGCGCGGCGATTTTCGTCCAAACTGCCGTATCAGATTGCCGAATTCGCGATGATCGCCATCGTCGCACTGGTGGCGGCGCGGCTGATCTGGATCGCGATTGCACCGATGGGGCCCGTCGGCGCGTGGCAGGGCCCTTCGCAAAGCGGCGTTCGCAGCGATGAAAGCCTGCTGACGCGGTTCGACCCGTTTTTCCAGAACGGCACAACCGGCACAGCAGCCACCGCGGTCGTCACTAATTTGCCGATCAAGCTGTTCGGCGTGCGGGTCGACCAGGCAATCGGCCGCGGGTCGGCGATCATTGCAACGCCCGACGGCATTCAGGCCAGCTATGCGGTCGGCGATGAAATCATGCCCGGCGTGAAATTGAAGGCAGTGACGTTCGAAGGCGTGACCATCGACCGTGGCGGCGTGGACGAACAGGTTTTCCTCGACCAGTCAGTCGCAGCTGCCATCGCACAGCCCGGCGTTACGACCACGGCACCGGGATCGACAGCGGTTCCCGCTGCTCCGCTGCCTGCCGCTGCAACGGCGCTGGCAAGCGAAATCGGCCTTGAACCCTATACCCAGAAAGGGCAGGTGGCTGGCTTTATCGTGTCGCCCAAGGGGTCGGGTGGCATGTTCCGCATGGCGGGCCTGAAGGAAGGTGATGTTCTGACTGCCTTGAATGGACAGCCAATCCGCGCGGTCGAAGACGTCACCCGAGCGATGAGCGCGACGCCGCCATCGGGCATTGTTATGCTGTCAGTGGAGCGCGGCGGCAAAGCTGTGTCGCTGTCGGCGAAAGTCAGACCATGAAACGAATTGCGCTTGCGATCGCGCTGCTTGCAGCAACGGCAGCACCGGCACAGCAGGTGCTGAACCTCCGCGATGCCGACATTCGCGCGTTCATCCAGGATGCCTCGCGCGTTACCGGGCGCACGTTCATTATCGATGCGCGTGTTCAGGGGAAAGTTTCGGTCGTTACCGAACGTGCGCTGAGCCGATCAGAATATTTCGAGGTTTTCCTGTCGACATTGCGGGCCAACGGCCTTGTCGCAGTGCCGACCGCGGGCGGGGCGTATCGTATCCAGCCGCTGGAAACAGCAGCGTCACAACCGGGTCGCGTCGGCGCATCGGGTGCCGCTCGCAACCAGTTCGTCACCGAAGTCATCCGCTTGCGATCGATCGATGCCGCAAGTGCCGTTGAAACGATCCGACCCCTGGTCAGTCGCGAAGGGTCGGTCACGGCGAATAAGGCGGGTAACAGCCTGGTCGTTGCCGATTTTGCCGACAATGTCCGCCGCGTTCGCGAACTCATCCGACGGATCGACAACGACAATGTCCTGACGCGGGTCATCCCACTGAAAAATGCCGGCGCGCGCGAGATCGCGACGTCGTTGGCGACACTTTCGGGTGCAGGGGGTGCATCGCCACTGTCGGTGGTCGCGATCGATTCGTCGAACAGCGTCGCGTTGCGTGGCGACGCGCCGACCGTCGGCCGCTTTGCCGATATCGTCGCCGACCTCGACCGGCGCGCGGCAGCAGGTTCGGAGATTCGCGTGGTCTTTCTGCAGCATGCCGATGCCGAAAAGCTGTTGCCGGTGCTCCAGCAACTCGCGGGTCAGTCTGTAGGTAGCGTGACACCGCAGGTTGTAAGCGCCGGCGGGCAGAGCCCTTCGACACCGGCGCCGATCGCGACGACATCGTCAGGCGTTGCATCGGGCGGCACCGGCAAGACGGTCATCGCCCGATACGAGGGCACGAATGCAATCATCATTTCGGCGCCCGCCGATGTTCAGCGGACGCTGGGCGAAGTGATCCGGCAACTCGATACGCGCCGCGAACAGGTGCTGGTCGAAGCGATCATCGTCGAGATTTCGGATACGGCCGCACGCAAGCTAGGGATTCAGCTTGGCTTTGGTGGTCCGTCGGGCGGAGCGTTCACCACCTATTCGAATGTGACACCGAGCATCGTTTCGGTTGGTGGTGCGCTGCTGCAAAATCAGCTGAGCGGCGGGACGACGACCACAACGACAGTGAACGGCACGACGACAACGACGACGACTGGCAATACGACGAGTGGTGGCCTGATCGATAATGCGCTGGGGTCGATTGCATCGGCAACGGGCGGGACGGCGGGCGGTGCGTTCCGGCTCGGCAGTCTTTATCTCGGCGCGATCATCAATGCCGTCAGCCAGGACAATCAGTCCAACCTACTTTCGACGCCGTCGGTCGTGACGCTCGACAATCAGGAAGCAAAGATCCTCGTTGGCCAGGAAGTGCCGGTGACGACAGGCGAGCGGCTCGGCAATAATTTCGACAATGCCTTTCGCACGGTCCAGCGCCAGAATGTCGGGATCCAGCTCGAAGTGAAGCCGCAGATCGGTGAAGGTGGGTCGATCAAGCTGTTCCTACGTCAGGAAGTCAGCTCGATTGCAGGTGCAGTGAGCAATAATTCGGCGGATCTGATCCTCAACAAGCGTGAGATTCAGACGACGATGACCGTCGACGACGGGCAGATCATGGCGATCGGTGGCTTGCTCGACGACAATGAGCGCCGGACGCTCGAAAAAGTGCCGGTGCTCGGCGACATTCCGCTGCTCGGTGAATTGTTCCGGTCGCGCAGCAAATCGCGCGGCAAGACCAATCTGATGGTTTTCATCCGGCCCACGATCATGCGCACGGCGGCGGACGCGCGCAAGCTGGCCGAGCAACGATATGGCTATATCCGCAATCAGCAATTGGCCGACCGGCCCGACCGCGAACCGACGATCGACGAACTGCTTCGTGATTATATGGGCATCGAGCCGCCGATTGCGCCCGAACCCGGCCAGTCGCCTGTGATCGTCGTGCCGCCGCCGCTGCCTCCCGCAGCGACTTCGGCACCAGTGGTCATTCCGGAAACACGAAGCCAGGGTGTTATCCGTCCCGTCGAGCTTCCCCCCAGCAGGCGCAAGACCAGTGACCCCAACTGACGGTCCGGCCATCAATCTGCCTTATGGATTTGCGCGCAAATTCGGCGTGGTCGTGCAGCATGGCGATAACGGCAGGCCAAGCGTCGCACTTCGCGAAGGGAGCGACCCCACAGTCCTGATCGAGGTGCGCCGTTTCCTTGCGCAGCCCTTTGACGTGACATCGGCGGACACGACGGCATTCGACCGGTTGCTGTCGGACAGTTACAAAATGGATGGCGCGGCAGCGGCAATGGCGCTTGGTGCGGATGATCTCGACGTGTTGGCGGGTGGCATTCCCAGTGCCGAAGATTTGCTCGACACTGCCGACGATGCGCCGGCCATCCGCCTGATCAACGGTATCATCGCCGAAGCAGTGCGACAGGGCGTGTCGGACATCCATATCGAGCCGTATGAAAGCGGGCTGGTCGTGCGGATGCGGATCGACGGGTTGTTGCGCGAAACGCTGCGCATGCCACCGCATGTCGCTCCGGTTATCGTGAGCCGGATCAAGGTCATGGCGCGGCTCGATATCGCTGAACGGCGCGTCCCGCAGGACGGACGGATTTCGCTGACGCTGGCCGGCAAGCTGCTCGATGTTCGTGTTTCGACATTGCCGAGCCGGGTCGGCGAACGCGTCGTGCTGCGTATTCTCGACAAGGAAAACGCCGGGATCGACATGGACGGGCTTGGCATGGCGCCGGCACTGAACGAGCTGCTGCGCGAAGCATTCGACGAGCCGAACGGCATCATCCTCGTGACCGGGCCGACGGGCTCGGGTAAGACGACGACGCTTTATGCCGGGCTGCGGCTGCTCAATGACGGGTCACAGAATATCCTCACAGTCGAGGATCCGGTCGAATATGCCGTCGACGGTATCGGCCAGACGCAAGTGAACCCGAAAGTCGGATTGACTTTTGCAGCGGGGCTGCGCGCCATCCTTCGCCAGGATCCTGACGTGGTCATGGTGGGCGAGATCCGCGACCGCGAGACCGCGGAGATTGCGGTGCAGGCGTCGCTCACCGGTCATCTCGTGTTGTCCACCGTGCATACCAACGATGCCGTCGGCGCGATCACGCGAATGCGTGATATGAAAATTGAACCGTTCCTGCTTGCTTCGACATTGCGCGCGATCGTCGCGCAGCGCCTGGTGCGCCGGTTGTGCGTCGAATGTCGCAAGCCCGAAGCGGCATCGGCATCGGTTGCGGCGCTGCTGGGTGTCGAGCCCGGCACGATCGTTTTTGAACCGGGATCCTGCGATGCGTGCGGTGGTACGGGGTTCAAGGGGCGGATTGGCGTGTTCGAAGCGATCCGCATCGACGACACGATCCGTCGCCTGATCAACGACGGCGGTGACGAAGTTGCGATTGCGCGCCACGCCTATGCCCGTGAACCCAATCTCAGCACGGCAGCGCGCCAACTTGTTCGCGAAGGGCTGACTACGCCCGAAGAAGCCGTGCGAATATCGCGGCGCGGCAGCGATGATGGTTGAGGCGGACAATGGCTGATTTCGACTATCTCGTGCTGGACCCCGCCGGGCGCGAACGGCGCGGGCAAGTGGCCGCAGCGACGGCGGAAGATGCGCGCAACCGGTTGAGTGCGAAGAAATTCTATGTCGTCAGCCTCGAACAAGCAACCGCGGCGACGGCACGCGCGGCACCGCTGATGTCGATCGAGGGGCTCACGCGGCGGCGGCTCAATGGCAAGGCGCTGACGCTGTTCACGCGGCAACTGGCAACGCTGGCGATGGTCACGCCACTCGAAGAGGCCTTGCGCACGATCGGCCAGCAGAGCGAAGACGGCAAAGTCCAGCAAGTGATCGAGCGCGTTCATTCCGGTGTCCTCGAAGGGCGCCGCCTGTCGGACAGCATGGGCCGTGAGGCAAAGAGTTTTCCGCCTCTCTATCGCGCGATGGTAGCAGCGGGCGAAAGCGCAGGAACGCTGCCGCAAATCCTCGAGCGGCTTGCCGATCTGCAAGAACGACAGGCGGTCATCCGGTCGAAAGTGACGACTGCACTGGCCTACCCCGTCGTACTGGCACTGGTGGCGAGCTTCGTCGTCATGGCACTGATGATCTGGGTCGTGCCCAAAGTGGTCGAGCAGTTCGATACCGTCGGGCAGACTCTGCCGCTGCTCACGCGGATCGTCATGGCGATTTCGGGATTTCTGGCAAGTTACTGGTGGGCGATATTGATCGGGCTTGCCGTGACCGGCTTTGTCCTATGGCGCGCGTTGCAGGACCCTGCGGTCCGCCTGCGTTTCGATACGGCTTGGCTGAAACTTCCGCTGCTCGGTCGGCTGACGCGCGATCTGCATGCGGCGCGCATGGCGCGGACATTGTCGACGATGGTCGCGAGCCGCCTGCCGCTGCTCGAAGGGCTGATCCTGACCAGCCAGACGATCCATAATCGACGCCTGAAACTGGCAACAGATGACATTGTCGAAGCGATCCGCGGCGGCGGCAGCTTGTCGGCGGCACTGCGGCGGACGGGCATGTTTCCACCGCTGCTCGTTTATCTCGCGGCATCGGGCGAATCATCGGGACAACTTGATACGATGCTCGAGCGCGCAGCCGATTATCTCGAACGTGAATTTGACGGATTTACCGCGACGGCGCTTTCGCTGCTCGAACCTGCTATTATCGTCATCATGGGTGTTGTGGTTGCGGCGATCGTGCTGTCGATCCTGCTCCCGATCCTGCAACTCGAAACATTGGCTGGTGCCTGATGCGCAAAACTATCCCCGTTCCCGCAACCGAAAACGGCTTTACGCCCCTGAGGCGTTCCGCCGAAAACGGCTTTACGCTTGTCGAACTGATGGTAGTGATCGTCATTATCGGCTTGCTCGCAACGCTAGTCGCGCTGACGGTATTGCCGAACCTCGGCAAAGCAAACGATCAGAAGGCAAAGGCCGACATTGCAACGCTCGACCAGGCGATGGAGCTTTATCGGCTGAACAATCTCAACTATCCTTCTACTGCCGACGGCTTGCAGGCACTGATCAAACCGCCTGCGACGCTGACCGATCCGACGCGCTATCAGGCCGGTGGTTACATCAAAAAGCTGCCCAATGATCCATGGGGGCGCCCCTATCTTTATGCGTCGCCGGGACAGCATGGGACGTTCGACATTTATACACTCGGGGCGGATGGCGCGCCGGGAGGGACAGGCGACAATGCCGACATCGGCAACTGGCAATAACGATCAGGGATTCACGCTGATCGAATTGATGATCGTGATAACGATCATTGCGCTGGCGTCGGCAGTCGTCGTGTTTGCCGTTCCCGATCCGCGCGGACGCGTGATCGACGAAGCCGAGCGTTTTGCGGCGCGTGTCCACGCCGCGCGGGACGATGCGGTCGTGCAAGCCCGCGATGTCCGCGTGTCGGTTACTACGCGCGGCTATCGCGTCGAGCGACGGCGGCGCGGCGTCTGGGAAGCGTTGAACGAACGGCCGTTCAAGCCGGTGGAGTGGGCAAGCGAAACGAGCGCAATCGTGGGAACGAGCGGACAGCAGGCAATAACATTCGATTCGACGGGCACGCCGGCATCACCCGCCGCGGTCACGATCGTTCGTGATACGGCGCAAGTCACCGTCACTGTCGCTGGCAATGGAGATGTTCGTGTCGGATCATGATGCTGGATCTGCATTTTCGCAGCAGTCCGCCGAACATGGCTTCACACTGATCGAAACACTGGTTGCGATGGCGATTTTCAGTCTGGCGGCACTCGCTCTGCTCCGGCTCGAGGGCGCGACATTGTCGTCGACATCGATGCTTGCCAACCGCGCGATCGGACAGATTGTGACTCGCAATCTGGCCGTGCAGATCATGACCGATCTGCGTGCCCCGGCATTTGGCGAAGCCAACGGCACGGTCGTCAATGCCGGACGCACGTGGCGATGGGTCCGGAGCACGAAGCGGACCGACGATGTCCGGATCGCGCGCATTGACATCGCGGTCACCGACGATGCCGGACGCCAGAGCGGCGCGCTGTCGCTGGCGAGGACGATCGAATGATGCGCAGCAACAGCTTCCGGTCATCGCGACGTTCCGCCGAACACGGCTTCAGGCCTTTTAGGCGTTCCGCCGAACACGGCTTCACGTTGATCGAAATGATCGTCGCGCTCCTTATTTTCGGGATGCTGGCGGCAGCGGGCGTCTCGCTGCTGACGTTCAGCGTCCGGGCACAAGCGGCGGCGACCGCGCGGCTCGACGACGTTGCCGATGACCAGCGTTTCGCATCGCTGCTGGCGGGGGACCTGTCGCAGGCTGTGCCACGCATCACGCGCGATACGGTCGGCGCGAACCAGCGGGCATTTACGGGAACGAACGGTTTTGGTGCCGAGCCGATGCTGCGTTACGTCCGGGGCGGCTGGTCCAATCCCGACGGCGCGTTGCGGGCCTCGATCCAGCGCGTGGAAATTGCGCTCGTCGACGGCCGCCTCGAACGGCAGACCTATGCAATGGCCGATGGCGCGGGCGCAGGGCCAGCCACCGTTATCGCGGTCAATGTCGAAACTGTCCGGCTGCGCTATCGTGACAAGGGTATCTGGACATCGGCATGGGACAACCCGGTGCCGACCGCCATGCCGCATGCGGTCGAAATGATCGTCAAGCGCAAGGATCAGCCCGCCTTCATGATGGCATTTCTGGTCGGCGTGGGTGGCAAATGAGGGTCGCGCGATCCGAAGAAGGCGCAGCGTTGTTGTCGGTCCTGCTGCTTGTTGCGGTCATGGCCGTGCTGTGTGCAGCCAGCCTCGAAAAGCTGAAACTATCGACAAAGCTCGCCACAAACGGCGCGGCAATCGACCAGGCGCGCAGCTATGGCATGGCCGCCGAGACGATCGCGCTTTATCGGATCGGTGATCTGCTTCAGCGTGATGGCACCAAGACGACTTTGCAGGGCAACTGGGCAGGACAGCCGACCGAGTTTCCGATCGACAAGGGCATTGCAACGGCTCAGATCGATGACGGCGGAAACTGCTTTAATCTCAATTCGGTCGTGATCGACGACGGGCAGGGCGGATACGCCGTCCGCCCCGGCGGGGTCGCCCAATTCGAACGGCTGATGCTCTTGCTCGAAGTTCCGACGAATGAAGCGCGCGGGATTGCTGCGGCGACGGCGGACTGGATCGACACCGATGGCATTCCGTTGCCTGGCGGTGCCGAGGATGCCGCCTATGCCGGCGCGGCGATGCCATATCGGACAGCCAATGTCCTGATGGTCGACCCTAGCGAGTTGCGTGTGGTTGCCGGGGTGCGCAGCGATGTCTATGCGCGGCTGCGACCCTTTCTCTGCACACTCCCGGTGACCGATCTGTCTCCCATCAACGTCAATACGCTCGGGCCGAATCAGGCTGTTCTGCTGGCGATGCTGGCGCCGGGGATCGACGTCGCCCGTGCACAGCGCGTGATCGATGACCGGCCCGGGCTGGGGTATGAAAGTGTTGCGCGCTTCTGGGGCCAGCCCGCGCTGAGCGGCGCGCCAGCCGAAGCCGTCGGGCAGACTGGCCTCAAGACCCGCTGGTTCAGGTTGAAAGTCATGATCGAACTGGCAGGCGCCGAATTCGAACAACATTCACTGATCGATGCCGCGCTCAAACCCGGCAAGCTCGTCCGGCGAACCTACGGCGAACCGTCATGAGCGGGACGCTGGTGTTGATGACCGGGACCGTGCCGCGCTGGCTGAGGATAACAGATGCAGGAATCTCGGCACGCGGCGATGGGTTCGTCACGGCCGAAAGCGAAGAGCGCGTGGTCGCAGTGGTCCCGGCCGAGGACGTCGCGCTGCGTCATGTTGCGCTTCCCGATCTGTCCGAACCGCAGGCACTCGCAGCGGCACGACTGGCAATGGCCGAACATTGCGCGGCCCCGGTCCAGACGCTTCATGTCGCCGTCGGTGTGGCCGACGCAACGGGTGACCGCCCCGTCGTTGCAATCGATCGGGCAAAGCTTTCGGCCATGCTTGATATGCTGAGCGCGGCGGGTTTCGATCCCGACAGTGTGGTTGCAGCGCCATTGCTTGTCGCGCGGCCCGGCGAAGGTTTTGTCAAAGCCGATCTGGGCAGCGAAATCATCGTTCGTGGCCGGGACAGTGCATTTGCCGACGACCCGGTCCTGACGCCGATATTGACCGGTGGTGCTGTCGACACGCTTGATCGCGCCAGGATCGAGCGCGGCATCGTCGGCGCGGTCGGCAATCCCGAAGTCGACTTGCGACAGGGCATATTTGCCAAGCGGCGAACATGGGGCCTCGACAAAGCGAGACTCCGACGGATCGGCTGGCTTGGTATCGCGGTGGTCGCGCTGTCGCTCGCATTCTTTGTCGTCCAGCTTGTTCGGCTCGACATGGCGGCGGACCGAATCGAAGCGAACAATCTCGCCATCGCACAAGCGGTGCTGCCGCCCGGGACCACCGTGAACAACGCAATGCTTCAGGTTCAGGATCAGCTTAATGCATTGCGCGGGCCGGGTGGCGGGCTGTTGCCGCTCGCGAGTGCGGTTGCCGGTGCAGTGAACACGACGCCAAATATCGAGCTTTCCGCCATGATCTTCGACGGCGGCGGTACGTTGCGGATCACTGCGCGAGCACCCGCACAGGGTGATCTCGCGGCTTTTGATATGAAATTGAACGCCGCCGGACTGGTGGCAGCGCCCGGCCCGATTCTCGTCGATCAGGGGCGACAGATTCGTGACTATACGGTGTCGATAAAATGACCATACGATTGCACCAGATTTGGGTGGAGCGTTCGGTGCGCGAGCGCCAGTTGCTCGCCGTGATGTTTGTGTTGATCGCGATCGTTTTCGTGGTTTTCGGTATCGTGCGCCCGATAAGTACCGCGACCGCGACGGCGCGCAGCCGGCTCGATCGGGTAACGGTCGAGGGAGGGCAGATCGCCGCGGCGGCAGAGCAATTGCGCACCACAAAAAAGGCGGCGCCGCCTCCGCTTTCGGGTACGATGGTGCTTGCGGTCAGCCAGTCGGCGGGCGATGCGGGTTTCAATCTTTCGACGCTCGACATGCAAGGTGAAGATCGCGTCGGCATAGCCATGGTTGCCGTCAAAAGCCCGGCTTTGTTCAGTTGGCTTCGTGCCTTGGCGCGACAGGGGATTTTCGTCGAACGCATGACGATGCGGACAAATGCCGACGCGACGCTTGCGATCGAAGGCACGCTTCGGCTGCGCAAATCATGACGACCGGGCGGATCATATTATTCGTCATCTCGCTGTTTTTTGCCTTGGTGCTGACGATCCCGCTGTCGATGGCACTGTCGCTCGTTGGACAGGGGATTTCGGCACGGTCTGCGACGGGCACGATCTGGTCGGGGAAACTGGCCGATGCGCGGATCGGGCCGCTGGCGCTCGGCGATGTCGTCATCGGGCTCGAGCCGCTTCGCTTGCTGGGTGGTGCCGCGGTCATTCACCTACAGAGCGCGTCGGGACGCAGTAAGCTGTCGTCGTCGCGCGGTGCTTTTACGGTGCGCGATGCGACAGTAAATCTCGACGGATCGTCGCTTTTTGCACCGTTGCCGGTCGACCGGATCGATTTGTCGGGTGTCAGCATGTCATTCGATGCGGGCAAATGTCAGAACGCGAAAGGG
>JANLWD010000316.1:0-2024 GCA_031364345.1 Sphingomonas sp. | reverse complement strand
GGGATCAAGGTAGCGGAAACCATTGAGCGACGTCGCGTTGTCAGTCAGGTTCTTGACGAACGCGGTTGCCCGCCACTGCTTGCCCCGCACGCCGATGCTGGCGTTGACGCGCGTAAACGGATCGGCCCAGATCAGATTTTGAATTTCGGCATAACGGCGCGACTGATAAGTCATGTCGGCGCGCGCGAAAAAGGCGATGCCGTCGGTGACCGGAAAATCGATCGCAGCGCCGATCGTTGCCGACACGCGCGGCGTGCGCGGCAGCGTAAATCCAGCGACTGACCGGTTGCCGCCATAAACCGTGCCATTGGTAATTTCGGTTCCCTCGATCGCTTTGGCATCGGTGAACGCATAATTACTGGTCAGCGTCAGCCAGTCGGTCGGTTTGACGTCGAGTTCGAATTCGAAACCGCGTGTCCGCGCCTTGCCAACATTGTTGACGATCGTCGTCGTCGTGGTCGACGGGATCAGCGGATTGGCCGAAAACGGATCGGTGATGACCGCCAGGTTCGACAGTTGCAGCCCTTGAATATCATTCTGGAAAAACGCCATGTTGAACCGCACGCGGCGGTCGAACACGTCGCTTTTCAAACCGATTTCATACGACCAGACTTTTTCGCCGTCGAAAGCAAAGCTTGATTGCGGCAGACCCGGAGTTGCGTTGAAACCGCCACTTTTCTGACCTTTGGCGACTTGTCCATAGACCAGGATACCCGGCGCTGGCTTGAAATCGATCGTGACGCGCGGTGAAAAATCGCGGAAAGTGCGGTCGCCGTTCAGGACGCAGGGCTGCCCGACTGTCGTGCAATTGCCCGCCGCGACAGTGACCACGCGCAACGGCGTGCCGCCGACTTTGACTTGTTCTTCGCCGTAACGTGCTTCGGCGGAAATCTTGAACGTGTCGGTAAAGGCGTATCGAACCGCACCGAAACCGGCGATGTTGCGGCTGCTCGTTGCCGATTTTGCCGACAGCGGCGCCGGCGTTGCACCCAGTGTCGAACTGAACACGATGACCGGTGAGGTCAGGCCCTTGCCTTCTTCCTTGTAATAAAAGCCGCCGAGCAGCCATGTGAACGCCCGGTCTTGTGGTGACGCTAAGCGTACTTCCTGTGACCAGTAATTCAGCCTGTCGCGGTCGTAACTGGCCCATGATGCCGAACCCAGAAATGTCGGCGTGAAACGCACGCTGCTATACGATTGGTCGGCACCGACATTCGATAGCTGCTTGGTATAAGCGGTTTGCGAAGTCAGCGTAAAACCGTCGCCGAAACGGAAATTCAGCGTTCCCGATGCGCGCAGGATCTTGCGATCGAGCCCGCGGATGTCGCCATAATTTATCTTCGACGTCGGGTCGGTATAGTTCAGAAAATCGACGTCGTTACGCCGCACCGTTGTGCCGGTGAAGTTCGACGACCCGCACGGCCAGCCATTGACGCGCGTGGCAAGAGCGGCCGGGACCGACGGATCGGGAAGGCCGAACAACGGGCTGCCGACGGTCGTATTGTTGCCGACGATGTTGATCGTGCGGCCATTGCACTGCGACAGATTGGGCGCATTGGTCGACCCGTTCTGGTTCGTCACCACGCCACCCGCCTGAATCGGAATCGTCCGAATCGTTGCCGCGAAAAATCCGTCCCGATCGGCCGAATGGTCGAGCGACAACAGCGCGTCGAATGTGGATGAGGGCGTGAAAAACAATTCGCCGCCGATTGCGTTGGTGCGTTCGTTGCCGATCTTATTGCCAGTCTGGCTGTTGGTATACTGCCCGCCGAATTCATAATGTCGTCCGCGCACGCGCACCGACAAGACATCGGTGACCAGCGGCAGCGTGACCGCCCCCGACAATATCCGTTCGCCGCCGCCAGCGACCGTCGCCGAAAATTTGGCAGCGAGTTCGTTGCCCGGTTTTACCGTGATATAATTTATCGCACCGGCATAGGTCGAGCGGCCATAAAGCGCCGACTGCGGTCCTTTGATAACTTCGACGCGTTCGGCATCGTCGAGAACAAGGCCAAGCGCCGCGT
>JANLWD010000303.1:0-2181 GCA_031364345.1 Sphingomonas sp. | reverse complement strand
AACATCGTCGAAATCCGCAAGCCCGAAATCGATGCCAAGCTCGTTGCGCAGGGTATCGCTGATCAGCTTGAGCGCCGTATTGCTTTCCGCCGTGCCATGAAGCGCGCGATGCAATCGGCTATGCGACTGGGCGCCGAAGGCATCAAGATCATGTGCGGTGGTCGTCTCGGTGGTGCCGAAATCGCCCGCGTTGAGCAGTATCGTGAAGGTCGTGTGCCGTTGCATACACTGCGCGCGCATGTCGATTATGCCGAAGCCGAAGCGCATACGGCTTATGGGGTTTGCGGCATCAAAGTCTGGATTTTCAAGGGCGAAATCCTTGGCCATGATCCGATGTCGCAGGAACGGTTGATGCTTGAAGCGCAAACGTCGGGTGTTCGCCCGGCGCGCGATGATCGCCGCTAGGAGCCATTGAAATGTTGCAACCGAAAAAAGCCAAGTTTCGCAAGACCTTCAAGGGCAAGATCCACGGCGATGCCAAGGGCGGCACCGATCTTAACTTCGGGTCATATGGTCTGAAGGCGCTCGAGCCCGAGCGGATTACCGCGCGCCAGATCGAAGCGGCGCGCCGCGCGATCACGCGTCACATCAAGCGCCAGGGTCGTTTGTGGATCCGCATTTTCCCTGACGTGCCTGTCACGTCGAAGCCGGCCGAAGTCCGCATGGGCAAGGGCAAGGGCGCGATTGAATATCACGCCGCGCGTGTGAAGCCGGGTCGTATCCTGTTCGAACTCGACGGCGTGCCGGGTCCGATCGCCGCGGTTGCATTCAGCCGCGCGATGGAAAAGCTGCCCATCAAGACCAAGGTTGTCGCTCGTTTGGGTGACTTCTCGCATCTGGGAGCCAAGTAAGATGGCTAAGATTGCCGACCTCAAAATGAAGACCGACGACGAGTTGCAGGGGCAGCTTGGCGAGTTGAAGCGTGAAGCATTCAACCTGCGTTTTCAGGCCGCGACCAATCAGTTGGAAAAGCCTGCGCGCGTCCGTGTGGTGCGCCGCACGATTGCACAGATTAAAACGCTACAGACGGCACGTTCGTCTGCCGAAGGAGCGAAGTAATGCCGAAGCGTGTTCTCACGGGCGTCATTGTGTCGGACAAGGGCGACAAGACTGTGGTGGTCAATGTCGAGCGGAAGGTGAAACACCCTCTGTATGCCAAGATCATTCGCCGCACGAAAAAATATCATGCGCATGATGAAGCCAACGCGTTCAAGCTCGGCCAGATCGTCCGCATCGAAGAGTGCGCACCGATCAGCAAGCTGAAGACGTGGAAAGTCATCGACGGTAGCGGCGCGGCCGACACCGGTGTTGAGGACAATGCATAATGATACAGATGCAATCAAACCTGGAAGTCGCGGACAATAGCGGCGCCAAGCGCGTTCAGTGCATCAAGGTGCTGGGCGGATCGAAGCGTCGCTTTGCCGGCGTCGGCGATGTCATCGTCGTGTCGATCAAGGAAGCGGCACCGCGCGGCAAGGTCAAGAAGGGCGATGTTCACCGCGCTGTCATCGTTCGCACGGCGAAGGACATTCATCGTGCCGACGGTTCGACGATCCGCTTTGACACCAATGCTGCCGTGCTCGTGAACAAGAACGAGGAGCCTATCGGCACGCGTATTTTTGGCCCGGTGGTTCGCGAGCTTCGTGCGAAGAACTACATGAAAATTATCAGTCTCGCGCCGGAGGTGCTGTAATGGCATCGCTGAAGATCAAGAAGGGCGACAAGGTTGTCGTCCTGTCGGGCAAGGACAAGGGCAAGCACGGCGAAGTGACCAAGGCGTTCCCCAAGGACGGCAAGGTCATCGTGTCGGGTGTCAACATCGCGACGCGGCATCGCAAGGCAAGCCAGGAAAATCCGCAGGGCGGCCTCGACAAGTTCGAAGCGCCGTTGCACGCGTCGAAAGTCGCCATCGAAGACCCCAAAACCGGCAAGCCTACGCGCGTCCGTTTTGAAATGAAAGACGGCAAGAAAGTTCGGATCGCTGTGCGGTCCGGGGAGCAGATAAATGGCTGATGCAGTTTATAAAGCGCGGATGAAAGCGCTCTATGACGACAAGATCGTCGCCGCGATGACCGAGAAATTCGGTTACAAGAACCGCATGCAGGTTCCGCGGATCGACAAGATTGTCCTCAATATGGGTGTCGGTGAAGCGACGCAGGACAAGAAGAAGGTTGATCAGGC
>JANLWD010000263.1:0-2520 GCA_031364345.1 Sphingomonas sp. | reverse complement strand
GGCCGGCACGTCGAATGGCGCAGACGACCAGTCGATCGCAACGCGCGTCGCGGCAATTTCGTCCTTGCCCAACGGACTGCCATGCGGCGCTTTGGTTCCCTGCTTGTTTGGCGCGCCTTTTCCGATCAGCGTCCGGCACGCGATCAGCGATGGTCTCTGATCCTGCAACGACATGCGAATGGCATGATCTATATCGTTGTAATCATGGCCGTCACATGATTCGACATGCCATCCGCTTGCCCGGTATCTCGCCGGGATGTCCTCACTTGTTGACAGAGTCGTTGCACCGTCAATCGTGATACGGTTGTCGTCCCAGAACACGATCAGCCGGCCGAGGCTGAGATGCCCGGCAAGACCGACCGCTTCATGATTGATGCCCTCCATCAGACACCCGTCGCCCGCGATGACATATGTATGATGATCGACAAGTTCATCGCCGAAATGTGCATTTAATTGCCGCTCGGCGATTGCCATGCCGACTGCCATCGCAAGCCCCTGCCCCAACGGCCCGGTTGTGCATTCGACGCCCTCAAGCTCGAAATTCTCAGGGTGCCCCGCACACGGACTGCCGAGCTGCCGGAAGTTTCGGATATCGTCGATCGTCGGCCGTGCGTAGCCGCTCAGGTACAGTGTGGCATAAGCCAACATCGAACCATGCCCGGCCGAAAGGACGAACCGGTCGCGGTCGGGCCATTTCGGAGCCGATGCGTCATATTTCAGATATTTGGTGTAAAGCACCGTCGCGACATCGGCCATTCCCATCGGCATGCCGGGATGCCCCGAATTCGCTGCCTCGACGGCGTCCATCGAGAGCGCGCGAATTGCATTGGCGAGTTGCGCAGTCGTGACGGTCATGGCGTGATCCCGAAAAGGCAGTGATTCGCGCGCAATGCGACGAGCCGCCCGTTTGTCGCCCGGGCACGCAGCCGTCAATCACATGTCGCCTGTTGCCGCGCATGGCTGCCGTGCTATGCAACTGATATGGAAGACGAGACGCCTATGCAGTCGATTGCGCGGATCGAACGTGCACTGGCGCGCATCGAAGCAATACGATCGAGGCCGGTGACGCCCGACAATGACACGCGGTACCAGCTGTTGCGATCACGAACACAAGCAGCACTTGCCAGCCTTGAATCGGTCATCGCGCAAGCCGGGCGCCAGCGCTGATGGCGGATGTCGTCCTGACCGTTGGCGGTCGCCAATACAGCATCGCTTGCCGCGACGGTGGTGAGGATCATCTTCGCACGATTGCGGCGCATGTCGACCGCAAGGCAGCCGAAGCACGCGCCGCCGTGGGTGATGTTAACGAAGCACGGCAATTGCTGTTTGCTGCACTGCTGCTTGCCGATGAAATTGCCGAAAACGCCGGCAGCGTCTCGGCACCACCCGCCGACCCGCGTATCGCAAATGCACTGTCTGCGTTGGCCGACCGGATCGAAGCCGTTGCCGAAACGCTTCATCACGCCTAACTAAGCATTGGCGGGTACTGCCCGGCACGAGCTCGTTGAACATCCCTGAGGCGATTATTCTTCCTAGGGGACTGTCCCTGTTCAGGCCCTGGCCTGCGTATATGGTTCCCACCTGACGTTACTGGCGTCAGAGGATATTCGGAGCAAACGACCATGGTGGTCCCGCCAACCGCTCTGAACTTACTTCGTGCGGCGCTGCGAACGCGACGGAAACATTTCGCTTCAGGACAAAAAAATGGGCCACTTGCCGCCGCGCCGATCCTCGACGCCGTTTTAGCCGGCGCTCAGATTGTCGGCATTTATCATGCTATTGGCGGTGAGCCTGATCCTATTGCCCTAATCGGAAATCTGCGCGGACAAATGGCGCTGCCATTTCTGACAACTCACGATACCTTAATGACGTTCCGGCAATGGGAGCCGGGCGATCCGCTGGTCAAATCGCATTGGGGCGGGCAACAGCCTGTGGAAAGTGCTCCCCAAGTTAAGCCCGACCTCATTTTCGTGCCGTTGCTGGGTTTCGATTTGGCCCTCAACCGGATTGGACAGGGTGGCGGTCATTATGATCGTTACTTGGCCGCCAATCCGTCCGCCTGCCGGATCGGGATTGCCTGGGAGTGTCAGCGTATCGCAGAGATCGAATCCCAGCCTTGGGACGTGCCGCTTGACGCAATTCTGACCGAAACCGCATTTCACATAAAGGATTTGACACGATGCCACCACCTTTAGATCAGCCAAGCTGGCGTAAACCGGTTGGCATGTTCCTGATCCTCGCACTGATTTTGGTGTGGGGAATCCTCGTGATGATCTTTACGCCAACGATCCTGTCGCTGCCATGGCCGCTTCAAGCTTTGTTTTTCGCCATTTTCGGGACGGTGTGGATCATCCCGCTAAAACCGTTGCTGCGCTGGATGGAACTCGGCCGCTCTCGCTGAGCGCCAAGTGCGCTATGGCGCGAGTGACGGGGCTCGAACCCGCGACCTCCGGCGTGACAGGCCGGCGCTCTAACCAACTGAGCTACACCCGCTTTGTAAGCGTGAGGCGCGGCTGTTAG
>JANLWD010000243.1:0-1835 GCA_031364345.1 Sphingomonas sp. | reverse complement strand
CCCACCACCGATGCAGGCAACGAGCATATCGGGCAGACGGCCCTCGCGGCTCAGAATTTGTTCGCGCGCTTCTTTACCGATCACGCTCTGAAAATCGCGGACGAGTTCGGGATAAGGGTGCGGACCCGCTGCCGTGCCGATGATGTAGAATGTGTCGTGGACGTTGGCGACCCAGTCACGCAGCGCCTCGTTCATCGCATCTTTCAGCGTCTGCGCGCCGCTGGTCACGGGGACGATTTCGGCGCCGAGCAGCTTCATCCGGAACACGTTGGGCGATTGCCGCTCGACATCGCGCGCGCCCATGAAAATGGTGCAGGGCAGGCCGAAGCGCGCGGCAACTGTCGCCGTGGCGACGCCGTGCTGGCCCGCGCCAGTCTCCGCGATGATCCGCGTCTTGCCCATGCGTTTGGCAAGCAGGATCTGGCCGATACAATTGTTGATCTTGTGCGCGCCGGTGTGGTTCAGCTCGTCGCGCTTGAAGTAAATTTTGGCACCGCCAAGATGCTCGGTCAGCCGTTCGGCGAAATAGAGGGGACTAGGGCGCCCCACATAATGTTCGAGCAGATCGTCGAATTCCGCCTTGAATGCGGGGTCCGCTTTTGCCGCGCGATAATGCCGTTCGAGATCAAGGATCAGCGGCATCAAGGTTTCGGCGACATAGCGCCCGCCGAACTGGCCGAAATGCCCGCGATCGTCGGGTTGAGCGCGAAGGGTGTTTGCCCCTCTCGAGAGCGTGGTTGAATCGGTCATAATGTGCGGGCCGCTTTAAGGAACGCGGCAATCTTGTCCACATCCTTGACGCCTGGTGCGGATTCAACGCCCGAACTGACGTCGAGCATCGGCGCGCCGGTAACGCGGACGGCCTCTGCAATGTTATGCACGTCCAGCCCGCCCGACAGCGCCCATGGCAAGGGATGCCGATGCCCGCGCAGCAGCTCCCAGTCGAACCTCAGACCATTGCCGCCGGGAATGTCCGACCCGGCGGGCGGCTTTGCGTCATAAAGAACGAGTGTTGCGGCCTCGCGGTATTTGTGGGCTTCGTTCAAATCTTGCGCTGTGCGAACCGGAAGCGCTTTCCAAACTTCGATGCCAGTCGTCGTCCGGATGCGTGAAACGACTTCCGGCCGCTCGTCGCCATGCAACTGAATGACGTCAAGACGCACATTCGCACGGACCCGTTCGATGTCGTCTGCCGTGGGATCGACGAACAAGCCGACGACTTTTGCTGCGCCTTGAATACGCGCTGTCAAAGCGGCCGCCTGATCGGGCGTCAGGTTCCGCGGGCTCTTTGCGAAAAACACCAACCCGACATGACTCGCACCGCCTTTCAGAGCTGCATCAAGGGTTTCAGGCGTCGACAGCCCGCAAATTTTTGTTATTATCGGCATTGGCTACAGCGTCGCTTCAATCGCCCTGACGGCGCTGTCGGGGTCCTGCGCCTGCGTTATCGGACGTCCGACGATCAGGATCGACGCACCGTCGTCGAGTGCCTGTCGCGGTGTCACGACACGCTTTTGATCGGCCGCAGCGCCGTTAGACGGGCGAACACCCGGCACGACAAAAAATCCAGCCGGCCACATTTTATGTGCCGCTTTGACTTCGTTGCCTGAACAAACCACACCGTCGAGCCCGGCTTCGCGTGCCGCGGCGGTCAGGCGCATTACCTGGTCATGTGCGCTGCCACCAATGCCAGTTGCGGCGAGGTCGCTTTCGTCGAGGCTGGTCAATACAGTGACGGCGACCACTTTCGTTCCCGATGGCGCAGCGGCTTTCGCATCTTCCATCATCGCACGACCCCCCGCGGCATGAACCGTCAGAATTGCCGGATCGAGCGG
>JANLWD010000235.1:0-9177 GCA_031364345.1 Sphingomonas sp. | reverse complement strand
GTTCGAGCGTGTCGAGCGATGTCGCGATCAGCGCGCGCTCATCGGCTTCGGACAGGCCGGTTGCGATCGTCCCGTTCATGTCGGTCGAATGTGCGATGATCTCATGCCCGGCCGAAACGATGTCGGCGATGACCGAAGGCGTGCGTTCGGCGATCGCGCTGTTTGCGGCGATCGAGACGCATATGCCTGCCTGATCGAACGCATCGAGCAACCGGTAAAGACCGATCCGCGTCCCGTAATCGCGCGCCGTATAGTGACGGTAATCGGGGTAGGCAGTCTGCATATGCCCCGGCGCGCGAAAGGGCGTATCGCTTGGGGTCATCGGGAAATATTCGAGGGAGACACAGATCCAAACGGCAACGCCTGCACTGCCGGGCCATCTGACCGGCGTGCGATCCCCGATTGCCGACCACGGATAAATATCATGGTCGTACCCATGACGGCGCTTTGGATAGTCGAGATAGGCAGGATCGAGGGTCATTGCTGCACGCGCCAATGATCGGCGATCGCGCCCGCAGTCGTCAGCCAGCCGCGACCATCTGCTGCAATTTCCTGCAAGGCCTGGGCAAACGGGCCGATGCGGTGCGGCTGGCCGATGAGATAGGCGTGAAGCGGGATGCACATGACTGTGCCACCTTCGCTGGCGAGCCGGCGATATTGCCGCACCAGTGTATCGGCATAGTCGCGCGGGCTCATGTTATAGACGAAGAACCCGTAATGATCGTTGACTTCGAGGCTGTAGGGCATCGAAATCAAGTCGCCTGTTCTGGTTTTTACGCGCTGCGGCTGGTCATCATGATAAAGGTCACAGGTGTAATCGATCCCTGCTTCGGCGATCAGGTCGAGCGTGTTTTCGGTATGCGTGAGCGCGGGAGCGAGCCAGCCCCGGATTGTCTGTCCCGTGGCCTCGCGGACCGTGTCGATCGAATCCCGGATGATCGCGCGTTCCTGATCGACGTCCATGTCATAGGCGTAGCGCGTGTTGTAGATCCCGTGGCTGAAAAATTCCCAGCCCCGGGTATTGGCGTCGGCAACGACTTCCGGATGATGCTGGCATAGTGCGACCGACAGGCTGACCGATCCAGGAAAGCCGTGGCGCGTCATCACATCGGCCATCCGCCAGTGCGACACGCGATTGGCGTGGTCGCGGTGGCTGTAACCGACGACATCGGGATGCGGCCTGGCCCATGCTTTGCGGCGCGGGTGCGCTGGCGGATCGATTTCGTAAAACTCGAGGTTGGGCGCCACCCAAACGGCAACCTTTTTGTCGTCCGGCCAGATGATGGGGGCACGATTCCGATAAGGTGCGAAGTCATAGAGACCGGGGTCGGATTTCACCGGGTGTTCAACCAGTCGACGACTACCTGCACCGGCTCGACATCGGCATATTTCAGCTGGAGATCGGTCAGATTGGCGAAGTGATAGCTTTCGTGCTTGTCGGCGCAGGTCTCGATGGGGACAATCGTGCGATAGCCGTGCGAAAGCGCATCGACCGCAGTCGCGCGAACGCAGCCGCTCGTGCTGCCTCCAGTGACCACGACCGTGTCGACTTTGTGCCAGACAAGAAAGCTTGCCAGCGGGGTTTCGAAAAATGCGCTTGGCATGCGCTTGGTAAATTGCAGGTCATCGGGCTCGATTGCGCACCGCGGGTCATACTGATGCCGGTCGGACCCATATCTGATGTTCTGAAGCGAATCGGGTGTGTCGGTTCGCGTGCCCCAGACCCCGGCATCGGCCGCATTGTCAGCATATCCGACCCGGCTCCAGATGACCGGCATCTGTTTTGCACGGGCGAGGCGCGAGATCAGATTGATGTGCTCGATCTGGCGCGGGTCGGTTTCATAGGCGGTTATGAACGACGCAGTGTCGGTGTAGGCGCGCTGCAAATCGACGTTGACGATCGCTAACCGCTTTCCGAACCCGAATTTGACCCGCCCCGGATTTGCCATAACATCGGCAAAGATTTCGCGTGCGGTTCGGTTGTCTTCGATCATTGGTTGCCGATACCATTCATGAATCGATGATGCGATAGCGATTGGGGGTTGTCGAGATGAATTTGTCCGGACAAATTGTGCCCATGATCACGCGGCACTTCATCGACTGTGGGTCGGCATCGGTGCGCCGCCGCGTGCATTATCGTCGTTGTGGCAACGGGCCGCCGTTGCTGATGGTCCATCAATCGCCACGATCATCGGCGGAATATGAAATGCTGATGCTGGAATGGGGACGGCATTTTACGTGCATTGCGCCCGATACGCCGGGTTTCGGTCAATCCGACGCCTTGCCCGGTGCGCCCGAAATCGATGATTTTGCCGATGCGACCGTTGCGTTCCTCGACGCGCTCGGGATCGTGCGGTGTGGCGCATACGGCTTTCATTCGGGCGGCATCATCCTCGTCAATGCAATGCGGCGTTTCGCGGACCGGTTTACCTGTCTGGCGATCGGGGGTTATGCCATCTGGACGCCGGAAGAAATGGCCGCATTCGGCGACCATTATCTGCCGCCGTTCATGCCGTCGGATTACGGCGAGCATCTGACCTGGCTGTGGAATCGCATTCTCGAACAAAGCTGGTTTTTCCCGTGGTTCGACGTGCGCGATGATTGCCGCCTTTCGGTCGCGCATGATGATCCCGTCCGCGTGCATGCAGTCGTCATGGACATGCTCGATGCGGGCGATGCCTATCGTGCCGGCTATGGCGCCGTTTTGCGCGCTCCGCGCGACGTGCCGCCAGCCGATACTGTCACGCCGCCGGTGCTGATCACGGCATA
The DNA here is from genome assembly GCA_031364345.1 of Sphingomonas sp. Classification (GTDB taxonomy): domain Bacteria; phylum Pseudomonadota; class Alphaproteobacteria; order Sphingomonadales; family Sphingomonadaceae; genus Sphingomonas_O. The sequence goes on along the minus strand of JANLWD010000235.1, from coordinate 6,408 downwards.
TGACGGTGATCCGTTGCAGGCGCACATCGACCGGCTTGGCCCGATGCCCGCAAACTGGCAGGCGCGCAAAGTCGCGACGCCGGCTGTCCATCACGCGAACAGCCTGGCATTCCTGCGCGAGCATCCGGCACCGGCAATCGGCGCTCTTCCGACTGCCGAGGATCAGGGTTTTGCGCATATCGAAAGCGAAGGCTTCGATGGCCTGATCCACTGGCGCGGATCGCATCAGGCGCGCCGCATGCAGCTTCATGCGCCGGGAAGCGAAGCTGCGATCGGTCGCTTTCTTGCCATCGACTTGCCCGGCCATGGATTGTCGAGCGACTGGACTGCCGCGCCCGACGGGATCGAGCCATGGCGTGCCATCGTCAATGCGTGCGCCACCCATTTCGGGATCAAGGAAATCGACGGCAAAGGATGGAGCGCGGCGCTGCACGATCGTGCCGCAGCGCGGCCATCGCATGATGTCGCCGATCGCCTGATCCCCGACCTGACGCCCGACCGGTTCGGTAATCATCTGTTGAGGGCATGGGGCGTCACACGCGCCGCGCGTCTGTTCGATCCGTGGTTCATGGCCGATGCCGAACACGCCATACGCATCGAGCCTGCCGCGCTGAGCCCGGCGGCGCTGGCACGCGATACCCGCGCGCTGTTGCGGGCACGATCAGCGCGGGCATTGATGCAGGCGCTTTCGAAGGGAGAAGATTGATGGGAATTCGCGAAGACATGCCTTTGCTCGCGCGGCACGAGGGCGTGTGGGACGGGACTTATACCTACTTCAATGCCGCAAACGAAAAAGTCGACGAACATCATTCGCGGCTGCTTTGTCGTTTTCCCGACAGCGGACCGTCGCCATATCACCAGACAAACTGGTATACCTGGGCCGACGGCCGCACCGACATTCGTGATTTTCCCGCCGAATATCGCGACAAGCGCGTCTGGTGGGACAATGACCTGATACAGGGATCGGCGTGGGAAGTCGGCGAGGACGGGCACAACCGGTCGGTGATGCTGTACTGGCAACGGACCGGCGACCCGTCGCTGTATCTTTATGAAATGATCCAGCTTGCCGACAGTGGCGTCGACCGGTGCCGGACCTGGCACTGGATTCGCAACGGCCTGCTCGAGACGCGCACGGCAATTCAGGAAAAGCTGGTGACGCGCGACTGGCGTGCGGTTGAAGCAGCGATGGGGTCAGCAGCAATGCGATCAGCGGAGATGGCGGCTGGCTGATCCCCGTACCCTTTTTGCCAAGTTGTGGGATGCGCATGTCGTTGCTGAGCTGAGCGATCGCAATGCGCTGATCGCAATCGACCGAGTGATGCTGCACGAGCGGACTGGCGCCGTCGCGCTGAACAACATGGCAGCTTCGGGTCGGGCCGTGGTCGACCCTGCGACGGTCTTCGCTGTGATGGATCATATCGTCGACACGCGGCCGGGGCGGACCGATGCAACACTCATGCCCGGTGGACAGGCGTTCATCACCGAAACCCGCGCAGCATGCGCAGCGGCCGGAATCACGTTGTTCGACGTGAATGATCCGCGTCAGGGCATCATGCATGTCATTTCGCCCGAACTCGGTATCGTTTTGCCCGGACTGACGCTTGTTGCCCCCGACAGCCACACCTGCACGCAAGGGGCATTCGGCGCGCTCGCGTGGGGTATCGGATCGAGCGAAGCCGAACATGCGATGGCAACGGGAACATTGCGCGTGAAGCGGCCCGACACGATGCGCGTCAGTTTCGACGGAAAATTGCCGGCGGGCGTGACCGCAAAGGACATGATGCTCTACCTGATCGCTCATCATGGTGCTGCTGGTGGCCGTGGATGTGCCGTCGAATTTGCCGGCGATGCCGTGACGGCGCTCGATATCGAAGGGCGGCAGACGTTGTGCAATATGGCAACCGAATTTGCGGCGTTTACCGGACTGATTGCGCCCGACGCCGTGACTATCGCCGCTCTGCGCGGCCGTCGATACTCCCCTGATCCGATGCCCGACTGGTCCGAATTGAAAAGCGATGCCGGCGCGCATTTCGATCACGAACTGCACATCGATACCAGTGCGATCGAGCCGATGGTGAGTTGGGGCACGTCCCCCGAACAGAGCATTGCGCTGGGCGGCGTCGTGCCTTCGGGTCCGGCGCGCGTGCATGATTATATCGGGCTGGCCGCGGGACAGGCGATCGCAGGCATACCGATCGATGCGGCATTCATCGGCAGCTGCACCAATGCCCGCCTTTCCGATTTGCGGCGGGCAGGCGCGATCGTGCGGGGAAAGCACGTTGCGGCGGGCGTAAAAGCGCTCGTCGTGCCCGGATCGTCGGCAGTCAAGCGCGCGGCCGAGGCCGAGGGGCTCGACCGGATTTTCGTCGCGGCAGGTTTCGAATGGCGCGAAAGCGGTTGCTCACTTTGCTTTTTTGCAGGTGGCGAGGGCTTTGCACCCGGTAGCCGCGTGATTTCGTCGACAAACCGCAATTTCGAAGGGCGTCAGGGCCCCGGCATCCGCACGCATATCGCATCGCCCGAAGTTGTTGCCGCGAGTGCGCTCGCGGGTATGATCGCGCGTCCATGATCGCTTTTAACACTCTGACGAGCATTGCCGTGCCGCTGATCCGCGATAATGTCGACACCGACACGATCATCCCGTCACGCGAGATCACAAGCACGGGCAGAACCGGACTGAGTGCGGGGCTTTTCGCGCCGTGGCGGTATCGTGAGGGGCGGATGCCCGACCCCGCTTTCATGCTCAACGATGCCAAGTATACCGGGGCGCAGATCCTTTTGAGCGGAGCCAATTTCGGTTGCGGATCGAGCCGCGAGCATGCCGTGTGGGCCCTAACCGACTATGGCATCCGCTGCATCGTGGCAGAGAGCTTTGCGCCGATTTTCCGTGGGAATTGCGTCCGCAACGGTGTGCTGCCGATTGCATGCGGGCGCCCGGTCGACCCGATGTTTTTCGGACAGGTCGTGACGATCGACCTTCACCGGCAAACGATGTCGATCCCGGGACGATTTCTGCCGTTCGACATCGACGAAGAGAGCCGGGTGATGCTGCTTGGCGGGCTCGATGCCATCGATCTGACGCTGATGCAGGCCGATGCCATCGCCGCATTTCGTGCGCGCGATCGTGTGGCACGGCCATGGGCCTATTTATGACGAACATCCTCGTTTCCGAAGTCGGGCTGCGCGACGGGTTGCAGAGCATCGATCGCATCATGCCGCTCGATGCCAAAAAAGCGTGGATTGTCGCCGAGGCTGCGGCGGGCGTCCGCGAGATCGAAGTGGGCAGTTTCGTGCCGGCGGCGCTGCTTCCCCAGATGGCGGATACTGCCGAGCTGGTCGCATTTGCACGTCAGATTGCGGGCCTGAGGGTCGTGGCGCTTGTGCCCAATGCAAAGGGCGCAGAGCATGCGATCGCCGGCGGAGTGCACGGCATGTCGATACCGTTTTCGATGTCGGAAACACATTCGATCCGGAACGTGCGCAAGGATCATGCAGCGATGATCGCCGAAATCCGCACGATTGCGGCAATGGCCGACGCGGCGGGCGTTCATTTCGAAGTCAGCCTGTCGACCGCTTTCGGCTGCACCATCGAAGGGCCGGTGAGCGAGGACCAAGTCGTGCGCCTCGCCGGCGAAGCCGCCGACGCCGGGGCAATGGAGTTCAGCCTGTCGGATACGACGGGTTACGCCAACCCCGCGCAGGTGCGGCGGCTGATTTCCGCTGTGCGTCGTGCCGTTGGCGACCGCTTGACGACATTGCATCTTCACAACACGCGCGGGCTGGGTCTCGCCAATGTCGTTGTCGGGCTAGATGCGGGGATCACGACGTTCGATGCCTCGCTCGGCGGGCTTGGGGGTTGCCCGTTCGCGCCGGGCGCTTCGGGTAATATCGTGACCGAGGATCTGGTTTTCATGTTGCAGGCAATGGGTTTTGCAACGGGGATCGATCTGTCGCGGCTGATGAAAGTGCGCGAGATTGTCGTCGAGGCATTGCCCGGCGAACCGCTCTATGGCTTCACGCCGGATGCCGGCCTGCCGCTGGGGTTCACGGCATGAGCGCAGTGCCGCTCGCAGGCCTAAAAGTCGTCGAATTCACGCACATGGTGATGGGTCCTGCGGTCGGACATATCTTTGCGTCTCTGGGTGCGGAAGTGGTTCGTGTCGAGCCGATCGGCGGCGATGCGACGCGGCGGTTGATGGGCAGCGGTGCCGGCTATTTTCCGATGTATAACCGGCATAAAAACAGCATCTGCCTCGACCTGAAGTCGGCGGCGGGGCTGACCGTTGCGAAGCAGCTGGCGGGAACTGCCGACATCTTGATCGAGAATTTCCGGCCCGGCGCGCTCGATCGTTTGGGATTGGGTTATGAGGCGCTGTCGGTCGATAATCCCCGCCTGATTTACTGCTCCGAAAAGGGATTCCTCCCCGGTCCCTATGAAAACCGCACTGCGCTCGACGAGGTCGCGCAGATGATGGGCGGCCTCGCCTATATGACCGGGCCGCCGGGCCAGCCTTTGCGCGCCGGGTCGAGCGTCATCGATGTGACGGGCGGGATGTTCGGCGCGATCGGTGTGCTTGCCGCCGTCGAGGAACGGCACCGGACGGGGCGGGGGCAGAAAGTTGTGTCGTCATTGTTCGAAACGACCGTCTATCTGGTCGGCCAGCATATGGCGCAAATGGCTGTGACAGGTCAGCCCGCCGCGCCCATGCCCGCGCGGGTTTCGGCGTGGGCCATCTATGACGTGTTCGAAACCGCCGACGAAAAGCCGGTATTCATCGGCGTCGTGACTGACAGTCTTTGGGAGAAATTCTGCGCGCTGTTCGGTCTGGACGCGCTGTGGGCGGACCCGACGTTGCGGCTGAACAACCATCGCGTGATGGCGCGGGACCGGGTCATGCCCGAGGTGCGGGCGCTGATGAAGAAGTTCACGCAACGAGAAGTAATCGCAAAGCTCCATGGGACTGGCCTGCCTTTTGCGCCCATCGGTCGGCCCGAGGATATGTTCGACGATCCGCATCTAAAGGCGTCGGGCGGGCTTGAAACAGTGACGCTCGATGATGGGCGGGTTGCTTATCTGCCGCCGTTGCCGCTGGAAATCGGCGGCGAGCGCGTGAACGCGCCTGCCGACTTGCCGGTGCCGGGACGTGATAGCGACGCTGTGCTGGCAGAGCTGGGTTATAATAAGGGAATGATTGCCGAATTGAGAGATTCGGGCGCTGTCGGTTAAGCGATCCCCATCTGCCAGAGGAAAAATGCAAATTCCTCCGCCGTTTCGCGCAAAGACTCGAAGCGGCCCGACTTGCCGCCATGCCCTGCGCCCATATTCGTTTTGAGCAGCAGGATATTTTTGTCGGTCTTGTGCGCACGCAGCCGCGCTGTCCATTTCGCGGGTTCCCAATAGGTGACGCGCGGATCGTTGAGGCCGCCCGTGATCAGCATCGGTGGGTAAGCCTGTGCGCTGACATTGTCATAAGGGCTATAGCTCTGGATCAGGTGAAACGCCGCCGTGTCGGTGATCGGATTGCCCCATTCAGGCCATTCGCCCGGCGTCAGCGGCAGCGTGTCGTCGAGCATCGTGTTGAGCACATCAACGAAGGGGACATGCGCGGCAATGGCGCCCCAGAGCTGGGGGTCGGTGTTGACGACAACGCCCATCAGTTCGCCGCCCGCCGAGCCGCCTGCTGCGCAGATATTGCCCGCCGACGTGTAGCCCTGATCAGCGAGACCCTTCGCCACATCGACGAAATCGTTGAAGGCGTTCCAGCGCTTTTCGAGCTTGCCGTCGAGTTGCCAGCGCTGGCCGAGATCGTCACCACCGCGGATGTGCGCGATGGCGAAAGCAAAGCCGCGGTCGAGGAGCGACAAGCGCCCCGTCGAAAAGCCGGGGGGAATGGCGATGCCGTAAGCGCCATAGCCGTAAAGGTAGAGCGGGTGGCTGCCGTCCTTCTTGAACCCAGCCGGATAGACGATCGACACCGGAATTTCGGTGCCGTCGCGCGCCGCGATCATCAGCCGTTCGGTCGCATATTTGCTGGCGTCGTAGCCGCTCGGAATCTCAAGCGTCTTGAGCGTTGTCCGCGCGCCCGTCGCGACGTCATAATCCTCGATCAGCGAAGGCGTGACCATCGATTCGTAGGAAAGCCGCAGTGTCGTGACAGCATATTCGGGATTCTCGTCGAGCCCCGCGGTGTAGCTGCTTTCGGGGAAAGCGATCCGTTTGACACTGCTGCCGTCGAACTGGTGAATTTCGACCTGATCGAGGCCGTTCTCGCGCCCCTCAACCACGAAGAAATCGGCGAAGATGCTGACATCGGTCAGGTAGAAATCGGGCTTGGGCGCGATGCGTTCGGCCCAGTCGCCCGGCGTGTCTATCGACGCGGTGCAAAGACGGAAATTGGTGTCGGTGTC
>JANLWD010000213.1:0-15887 GCA_031364345.1 Sphingomonas sp. | reverse complement strand
AGCAACGCGGGATCAGCTTCGGGCCAGGCCGCATCTGCCACCAGTCCATCGTGCCCCATTGCCGCCCAGGCTTCTTCGGCAAGATGCGGGAGCATCGGCGCGATCAGGCGGACGAGCGTGGCGATGGCGGTGTCGCGCGAGGCCGATGGCGCAGCTTTTTCGATGGCATTGGCGAGCGAATGGACGCGCGCGACCGCCTTGTTGAATTGCAGTGCATCGATGTCCTTGCCGATCCCGTCGATGGCGCGGTTCAGCGTGCGGTCGATCTCTTTGTCGGCACCCGCATTGCCGCGCGGCGCTTCGAACAAACGCCACAGCCGCTGAACGAATTTCCACGTGCCTTCGATCCCGGCTTCGGACCACGGCAGATCGCGCTCGGGCGGCGAGTCCGACAGCATGAACCAGCGCACCGCATCCGCGCCATAAGTGTCGAACATCGGCTCGGGATCGACCGTATTCTTCTTCGATTTCGACATTTTCTCGATGCGGCCAACAGTCACAGGAGCATCGGTACCGCGCAAAAATACGCCGCCGTCGCGTCGTTCAATCTGATCAGGACTGGCAAACTGCTGAGTGACTGGCTGGTGCTCAACTCCATCAATGACCATCGGTCCAAGTTGGACTTGATACGTCTCGTGCGTCACCATCCCCTGCGTGAATAGGCCCGCGAACGGCTCGGCAATCCCCAGCCGCCCGATATGCTGCAACGCCCGTGTCCAGAAACGCGCATAAAGCAGGTGCAGGATCGCATGCTCGACGCCGCCGATATATTGCCCGACCGGAAGCCATTTTTCCGCTTCCTCGCGGTCGAACGGCTTGTCCTTGGGCTGGCTCGCGAAGCGGATGAAATACCAGGACGAATTGACAAACGTATCCAGCGTATCGGTCTCGCGCCGCGCGGGTTCGCGGCAATTGGGGCAGGCGACGTTCTTCCACGTCGGATGCCGGTCAAGCGGATTGCCGGGAATATCGAAGGTCACATCTTCGGGCAGCACGAGCGGCAACTGCGACCGCGGCACCGGCATCACGCCACAGAAATCGCAATGGATGATCGGGATCGGCGTCCCCCAATAGCGTTGCCGCGAGACACCCCAGTCGCGCAGGCGATATTGCGTCTGCCCCTCGCCCCAGCCCTCGGCTTCGCCGCGCGCGATGACGGCGGCTTTCGCGGCCTTGACGTCCATGCCGTCGAGAAAGCCTGAATTTACGATCGTACCGGAACCATTATACGCCTCGTTGCCCCGGAAATAGGGATCGACATGTTCGCCATCGGCGACGACACGCCGCACCGGCAATTCATATTTGCGCGCAAAATCGAGATCGCGCTGGTCATGCGCCGGAACGCCCATCACCGCACCGGTGCCATAATCCATCAGCACGAAATTCGCGACGAACACCGGCAGCTTGAGCGCCGGATCGAACGGATGATCGACCGTCAGGCCGGTATCGAACCCCAGCTTTTCCGCAGTTTCGATTTCGGCCGCGGTCGTCCCGCCCAGCTTGCACTGCTCGATGAACTGCTCGAGCGCATAACGGTTCGCGGCCAATTGTGTGCTGAGCGGATGATCGCAGGCGACCGCCACGAAACTCGCGCCAAAGATCGTGTCGGGCCGCGTCGTGAAGACGTCGATGCTGTCTGACCCATCCGACAACGCAAACGAGGCGCGCATGCCAACCGATTTGCCGATCCAGTTTTCCTGCATCAGCCGCACTTTGTCGGGCCACTGATCGAGGCTTTTCAGCCCCTCGAGCAAATCCTCGGCGAAGTCCGTAATCCGCAAAAACCACTGGTTCAGCTTGCGTTTTTCGACAAGCGCGCCCGATCGCCAGCCGCGCCCGTCGATGACCTGCTCGTTGGCAAGCACCGTCATATCGACCGGATCCCAGTTGACCTGCGATTCGCGCCGGTAAACCAGCCCGGCCTTGTACAAATCGAGGAACAGCGCCTGCTCATGCCCGTAATACTCAGGCTCGCAGGTGCTGAGTTCGCGCGTCCAGTCGATCGCAAGGCCGAGACGCTTGAGCTGCGCGCGCATTGCTGCGATGTTGGCGCGCGTCCAGTCGCCGGGGTGAACGCCCTTTTCCATCGCCGCATTTTCGGCAGGCATCCCGAAAGCGTCCCACCCCATCGGGTGAAGCACGGCATGGCCAGTCATCTTCTTGTAGCGCGCAATGACATCGCCCATCGCATAGTTGCGGACGTGGCCCATATGGATGCGCCCCGACGGATAGGGAAACATCTCGAGCACATAAGCACGCTTGTCGCTCGCGTCGGCGTTCGCGGTGAACGTGCCGCGATCGTCCCAGACTTTTTGCCAGCGCGCGTCCGCCGCAAGGGGGTTGAACCGCTCTGTCATGGGCAAATCAGCCCGCGACGGCGCTGCGCCTCAGGTCGCGCGCTTTGGTCAGGATGATGTCCTCGAGCTTTTGGACGGTCGCTGCCTGGACGGGCGCATCGGTCCACTGGCCCGCCGTCATCACCTGGCGCGAGGCGGCGACGCGCAGGGCATCGGCGCGCAAATCCTGGTCGAGGATGGTCACGGCAAGCTTCATGCGCTCGCCGGGAATTTTGGGGTTCACATACCAGTCGGTCACGATCACGCCGCCGTTCGAATCGGTCTGGACGATCGGCATGAACGAAACCGTGTCGAGCGCGGCGCGCCATAAATAGGCATTGATGCCGATCGTCGTGACTTTCGACGCGGCAAGATCGGCGATCCGCCCGGGCTTTTCGTTATTCTTCGAACAAGCGGCCGTTGTGGCGACAAAAGCGATTGCGGCAATCAGTGTTGAGCGGCGGGCCATATTATTCCTTGTTGATAACGGGCCCGATGGGCGCATATCGGCTTTATAACCGCTATGGCCCCCGTCGCAAGCTGGTGTCGCAACGCCGCGCTATGCCCGCGCTATTGTGTGCGATATGCAACAGCGACGGGTTAAACCAGCAAAAGGCGTCAATAGGGCTGGTAGCATCCGTCGAGAGCACTATGTTCAAAGCTCGATTGGGGTTTGAGTCGTGCGCAGCGGAGTGATCATGTCGGGGGCGTTGACGGGGGCACTTGCTGTGCTGTCGGTCGCGTTGTCGCCCGCGATCGGCTCGCCCGCCACTGCGCGGACAGACAAGCCACGCGTTTCCCTGAGCGCACGCGGCGGCCTCGGTTCGTTTACGCCTGCCAGCACCGATCCAAAACTTGCCGCGCTGCTCGCGCGATCGGGCATTGCTTACAGCGGAATGCGCTTCACGCCAGCTTCGGCAAGTGTCCGGCTGAACCGCTCGGTCACGGTAGCAGTGCGAGCGCAGTCGGCGAACCGGGCGATCGGTGGCGACCGTTCGGCATTGGTCGATGCACCGGCGACGAACATTGTGCCGGTTGCCTACAATCTCGGTGTCGCGCTCGGCTGGAAACGCTTTGCCTTTTCGGGCGATGTCGAAAAAGTCGACCTTGGCACGCTTGGTGGCCGTGAATCGGTCGACCTCGGAGTCAGTTACCGGGTCAAGAATTTCACCACGCGGGTCGCGGTCGGCGCCGATCATTCGACTGCCGGAACGCCAAAGGCTTTGGCTGGCGACACCGGCAAATCGGTCGGGATGAGCGGATCATATGCGATCACGCGCAATCTCGATCTGACGGCGGGCGTGAAATTCCGCGCGGCGGATCGTGACCGGCTTGGCCCGGTCGCAACCGACAATCGCCGCGACAGTCAGGCCGTCTATATCGGTACTGCTTTCAAATTCTAAACGCATCGATGGCGGCCCAGCCATAGATTTTGTGCGAACGAAGTGCGGCGGCCCGCTTTGCCGACATTCCACCAAGCGCGATCGTGCGGCCACGCGCCGGACCAGCAATCAATCCCAATCTTGTCGGTCCCAATGCCGTTGCGCCGGGATGTGACCTCGTCGCGAATACTGGCGATATAAAGATCAGGTCCGCCTGCAACCCGCGCGCGCCCGCCGCCTCACGCGCATTGTGAACCGCCACCGATCGCAAGCCGCACGACCGGTCGCGCGCGCGGCTGTGCGCGCCATCGGCGCCCCATGCGCGGGCACGGGCGGGCCGGTCGGCGAGCAAAAGAATATGCCGCCGCGCGCGGGCCAGCTTGCGAACCTGGATGAACAGCGCGCGCCGCTCGCGCCGCGGCAAGTGGTAATGCCGGAAAACTATCCCTGAACACGCGGGCAAGCGCGCAATCGTGGCGCCAAGGTCGTCGATTCGCGGATCGGTCATCAACCAGATTTTCGGGAGCGGCTGGCGGCGGTCCATCGGCATGCCTATAGCGCGGCGATGAACGATCCCGAAACACGCATTGCCACCGTGCGTGCCGCGATGGCCAAAGCGGCAAAACTGGCCGCGCGCCCGTGCGAAGCGGTCACATTGATCGCTGTGTCAAAGACTAAAAGCGCAGACGAGATCATTCCGCTGATCACGGCCGGACAGCGCGATTTCGGCGAAAACCGCGTTCAGGAAGCACAGGAGAAATGGCCGGCACTGATTGCGGGCACCGCCGACATCCGCCTGCATCTGGTCGGGCAATTGCAATCGAATAAAGCGAACGATGCCGTTGCGCTGTTCGATGTCATTCATGCCGTCGACCGTCTTTCGCTTGTTACGGCGCTGGGCAAGGCACAGGACAATACCGGGCGAAGACCCGCCTGCTTCGTTCAGGTCAATATCGGCGACGAGGATCAGAAGGGCGGATGTGCGGTCGCGGAATTGCCGACATTGCTCGCGGCGGCGCGCACCGCGGCGCTCGATATTGTGGGATTGATGGCCGTGCCGCCTGCCGCGCTCGAACCCGCGCCCTATTTCGCGCTACTCGCCAAACTCGCGCGCGATCACGAGCTTGACCAGTTGAGCATGGGCATGTCGGGCGATTATGAAACCGCCGTCAAACTGGGTGCGACGCATATCCGCGTGGGTACGGCATTGTTCGGGGAAAGGTCATGAATTTCGACGCGATTATCTTCGATTTCGACGGCGTCTTGATCGAAAGCGAATATGTCAGCAGTGTCCAGGTGGCACGGGCGCTGTCCGATCTTGGCCATCCGACCAGCGTGGCACAGGCGCTCGACAAGTTTACCGGGCTTGGCGGGCGTGATTTCCTCGATGCTGTCGAACGCTGGATCGGTGTTCCCGTCCCCGACGGCTTTCACAAAGCGCGCGAAGCCGAAGACAGCCGCGTCATGGACGAAGGCCTCGATGCGGTGGTCGGCGCAGTGGCCTTCGTCCACGCGATGCCGCCTGGACTACCGCGCGCGATCGCGTCGTCGAGCACAACGCAGTGGATCGCGCGGCATCTGAGTCACATTGGCTTGCGCGATGCCTTTGGCGATCACCTCTATTCGGGCCGCGAACATGTGACGCGCGGCAAACCGGCGCCCGATATCTATCTGCACGCCGCGGGTGCCATCGGCGCCGACATTGCGCGCACGCTGATCATCGAGGATTCGCCGGTCGGCGCGCGCGGCGCTGTCGCCTCGGGCGCGCATGTCGTGGGGCTGGCAGCCGGGCGCCATTGCAGCGACGGCCACGCCGACAAGTTGCGTGCCGAGGGCGTGCATGACGTCGCGCACCACTTCGACGAGATCGCAGCACTGCTCGGCTAAAGCTGATGCCCCGTGCGGTCGCGCTTGGTCGCAAGATAGCGTTCGTTGTGCACGTTGGGCGGCAGATGATGCGGCACCCGCTCGACAACAGTGATGTTCGACGCCTCGAGCCCGGCGACCTTGGCAGGATTGTTCGTCAGCAGCCGAATGCGAGGCTGTCCGAGCAGCGTCAGCATCTGTGCCGCGACACCGAAATCGCGCGCATCGACGGCAAAGCCAAGGCGCAGATTGGCATCGACGGTATCATAACCCTGATCCTGCAACTGATAGGCGCGCAGCTTGTTGATCAGGCCGATCCCGCGCCCTTCCTGCCGCAGGTACAGCAGGATGCCCCATCCGCCGGCCGCAATCTCGGCGAGCGCAGCGTGCAGTTGCGGGCCGCAGTCGCATTTCAGGCTGCCGAGCACATCGCCGGTCAGGCATTCGCTGTGCAGGCGGACGAGCGGCAGTGAGCCGTCGGGCGTGCCGATGACAAGTGCGACATGCTCTTCGATCGTTTCGGGGCTGCGGAAGGCGACGATCTCGGACTGCTCGCAGGCGACGACCGGCAGGAAGGCCCGCGCCACGATCGCCAGCCGCCCGGCGTCGTCATAAGCGGCAATGTCGGCAGGTGTCGCGGCCGCCTCAACTTGGCGAACATCACGCATATAGAAGGCGGGGAGAATGCCAGCGAGCCGAGCCAGTTCGAGTGCCGCAGCGGTATCAATTAGCTGTTTGTTTTCAACGACTTGAAATGGTCCCTGGAGCGGATTGGCAAGGTCGGTTGCAGGGTCGGCGAGCGCGCGGGCAGCGGGCAGCGTCAGCCATGGCATGCGGGCAACGATCACTGCACCCTGGCAATCGCCCGACGCGCGCTGGTTGGTCAGCTTGAGCGTCGCCGCGCGCGAGCCGGCAAGCAGGATATCCGCTATGCCATCAGGGTCGAAAGCCGCAAGCCGCACATCGTCGGCAGTCTCGACGGCAAGCAGTCCCAGCGATCCGACCGCAACCGGCCAGCCGCGGCGAAGCGCGTCGATCGCGCGGGCGGCTGATCTGGGATCGCTCAGAACGCGAACTCGGTAACAAGCGGGATATGATCCGACGGCTTTTCCCAGCTGCGGACCGGTTCGTGCACGCGGTGCGCGGTGGCGTGCGCCGCAACATCGGGGGTTGCCCACATATGATCGAGCCGCCGCCCGCGATCCGACGCCGCCCAGTCCTTTGCGCGGTAGCTCCACCAGGTATAAAGCCGCTGTGGCGCGGGCACGAAATGGCGGCCGAGATCGATCCAGTTTCCCGCAGCCTGCAACGCATTCAGTGCCGCAACTTCGACGGGGGTATGGCTGACCACGTTCAACAATTCGCGGTGGCCCCAGACATCGCTTTCGAGAGGGGCGATATTGAAATCACCGACAATGATCGTCGGTTCGCGCAGCGTTTCGGACCAGCGCGTCATGCGATCGATGAAATCCAGTTTCTGCCCGAATTTCGGGTTCGCGTCGCGGTCGGGAATATCGCCGCCGGCCGGAATATAGACGTTTTCGAGCCGTATGCCGCCCGGCAAGCGCACGCCGATGTGCCGTGCTTCGCCATTGTCCTGCCAGTCATGGCGATTATCCTCGATCAGCGGGACTTTGGAGAGAATCGCGACGCCGTGGTGCATCGGTTGCCCACACAGCTTGTGATGGACATAGCCCATTGCATCGAACGCAGCGATGGGGAACACCGCGTCGATTGCCTTGGTTTCCTGAAGACACAGGATGTCGGGCGCCTGTTCGGCTAGAAAACGCTCGACAATGCCGATCCGCGCCCGCACCGAATTGATGTTCCACGAAGCAATTTTCATGCGCGCGGTCTAGCGAGCGGCGCGGCGGTGCGCAAACGGCGTCAATGATGCGGCGGATCATGCGCGACGGCCGGCCGCGATGAGATAGCGCTCATTGATGCACTGATGAACACGTCTCAGAAGCGGAGGTTTATTTGGCGGGCGCGACCATGACGCGCAGCGCTTCGGCCCTGCGATTGGCGGGTGCGGCGATCAGTCCGACGCCTGCCCGCAGGACGGCGTTGAGGCGGTTATGGGCATCGCCGACGCGCGCGTAAAAGTCGCCGACATCCTCAAAAATGCCCCAACGCTTTACGCCGATCGGTCGCGGATCGATGAAATTATACTGTGAGAAGCTCGGCGAGATGCCGTCCCAATCATTTGATCCGGTTGCGTGAGCACTATAACCGAGCAGGCGACGCTCTGCCGCCAATCGCCGTCGTGCCGATGCAAATAAGCGTGGATCAACGATGTAGGCATCGGTTGCGACCCAATCGCTTTCGATCAGCACTTCGACGTAGCTATGATCGACCATCGCTGTCCCTGGATCAAGGATGCCGTGAAGGATCGCTGCATCGATATCGACGAATTGTTGTCGTGCCGGAATAGCGGCGGCTCTCAGCAGCGCGATGAACAGGGTGGATTTTGTGTTGCAATACCCCCGACCGGCGCGGAGCACGTCGGACGCCTTGTTGTCCCAAAAGCCGGTCGCAAAGCCGAACGGGAGCGCACGCACGAAAGCGAACAGAGCGATAGCGTTCGTGCGGGCATCGGCGTCCGCGCGCGTCACCCGGCCGACAACATCCGTGATCGCCGGATGGCCGGTGTCGATATACGTCGTGGGGTGCAGAAAATTATTCACGGACGGCGCTGCATCGATATTGGCGGCCCCTGATCGGCGATCGCAAGCTGAAAGCGCCGCTGCGATAGTGCCAGCCAGCACCTCGCGCCTGTTCACGGCGCATCATGCGCACCGCCCTCAGCAAGCGCTGCAATGGTGCGCATGGTGGGCGGCAGGGCTTTGCGAAATCCCGGTCCGAGCTGTTTGGCGAACGTTTCCGCCATGGCGCCCGAAAATGAGACGTCATGTCTGAACCGGGTCGGCGATGTTCCGGTGATGGCGCGTCGCACGGTCAGCTTTGCCTGTGGCAGATTGGTCACAAATGTGTAAGAACGCTTCGGATCGAACTGCGTCACGGTAAACGACGCCGGCGGTCCTGCCAGAGGAAAGATCCGACCCTTTGCGCCGCGTCGCATCGGTGCGTTGAGTTCAGCATCCTTCAAGCCCTTGTCCCAGCTTTTCCACGTCGAAACATCGGTCCACAGTGCCCAGACTTGCTCGGGCGACGCTGTTGTGGTCATTTCATACGAGAAGGCACGGTCGGTTCCGGTCGTCTCGGTGCGAGTCACGACGTCAATCGCCTGTGCCATAGCTGGGTTGCCGGCCGCGATTGCAGCGACGATTGCGATGACCAGCCCGCGCTCAAGAATTTTGATCGTCATCACAGCTCAGCTTCTTTTGACACCTAAGAATGAATAATGTTCATTAAGATAATGTCAAGTTTGAAAATCAAGCCTGCGCGGATAAACTGCACCGGTGAATGCTGCCCGCACCCTCAATCCGCCTGCGAAACGCGCCGCGATCATGCTCGCCGCCGAACATTTGTTTTCGTCGCAGGGATTTGCCAAATCCACGATGGCGCAGATCGCACAGAAGGCCGAAGTTGCGGTCGGGTCACTTTATCGCGCCTTTCCCGATAAGCTGGCCCTGCTCACTGCGCTGCACGCCGCGATGGAGCAGCGCTTCATCGATGCGATCCTGCAAAGTTGGGACGTCGCGCAACCGGCGGAGGCACGGTTCCGTGACATGATCGAAGCCATAATGCGACAGACGGTCGCTGTCTTACCCTCGATGCCGCTCTACATGCTGACCCGTGACCTCGTGAGTTCGGGTGGCCAAGCGCCGGGCACGCGCACGATCGCCGTCATCGCCGACCTCTACGCCGGAGGGATTGCGCGCAGTGAGTTCATCGCGATGCGCCCTTCGACTGCAGCGGCAATCGGACACGGTATCGTCGAAGGCGGCATCCGCGATTGGATGACCCAGGGCGGACATGCCGCCGAGTTAGAAACGATCATCGACGCCGTGACCGCGTGTTTTGTGCGCGCTTTTGTTATGCCGACACGTCACTAAGCTCATCGTCAGCTTGGCCCCGAAAGGCCCCCGCTCCGGGGGCGTGGAGCGAGGGCCAACCTGCGTTCGTCACGCGGGCGTGCGCGGCGGAAAGTCGGGGCAACAGGGGAGAAATCCCGTTCTCGCCAGCCGCGGTTACATGTATTTAATATCCTACCGCACCTGTCGTGAATATGAACATTGCGGTCATTTGCGCGGACCCGACGGTCGCGGATCGCGCCAGGTGAACGCCTTGTCGCTGATGGGAATGTTGAAACGCTGCTCGCTCAGGCGCACGCTGGTGCGGTTATTCTGCGCATCGAGCGCAACCCAGCCCTGAAGACGCAGCCCGCCCGGCGCGGCGGCATCGCGCGCAAATGCCAGCGTGATCGAGCCATATTCGGGGCGGCGCGGATCGCGCGCTTCGGCAACGACGATGCGACTGTCACCGTTGGGCACGATCCTGGTAAAACGGCCGATGTCTCGATCCGGATCGAGCAGCACGCCAAGCGGCGAATTGCCGATCGGCCAGCGTGACACTTGTTTGACCGAATAATCGACAAAGGTCAGTGCCTTGCCGTCGCCGACGATCAGGATCGGCACCGATGGCTGATATTGAAACCGGATCTTGCCCGGCTGTTTCAGCGTCAGCGTTCCGGTCAGCGTTTTGCCGCTGCGGTCCGATTGCGCGAAGGCTGCGGTCATGCTCGTGACCGATTTCAGATGTGCCGAGACCAGCGCGAGATCGCCCGGCTGCGCGGCAAGTGGTGCCGAAAAAGCTGCGGTAGCAATGGTCAGGATATTTCGAATGGCTGGCATGTCTGAATCCGATCTGGCGCAGGGATCTGCGCCGGGTGAATTGAACGCGGGCTGAATCGGCTGATAAAAAAAGGGGCCCGGCACTATGCATGCCGAACCCCCGATGTGGTTTTGCCGGTCGCGCGGACCGGATTTATTGCTGGCCCGGAACCAGATTGACGGCGGCATGCTTGCCGCGCCGGTCGACTTCGATTTCGAATTCGAGCCGGTCGCCCTCGTTCAGCGTCGTCATGCCGGCGCGTTCGACGGCCGAAATGTGCACGAAAGCATCAGGCTGTCCGTCGTCGCGCTGGATGAAGCCGAAACCTTTCATTGCGTTGAAGAATTTCACGGTGCCGCTCGCTTTTTCACCCGTCAGCTGCCGCTGCGGACCGCCACTGCCGCCGCCTTCGCGGGGTGCATCGCGGTCGCGCGGCGGGCCCCGATCGGTGACCGGCATCGGTTCGCCTTCGATCTTGAGATCGGTTGCCGAAACCTTGCCGCCGCGATCAACCAGCGTGAAACCGAGCGGCTGGCCCTCGGCAAGACCGGTAAGCCCGGCCTGTTCCACCGCGGAGATATGGACGAAAACATCTTCGCCGCCGTCGTCACGCACGACGAAGCCAAAACCCTTTTGCCCGTTGAAGAATTTGACGATGCCGGTGCCTTCGCCGACGACTTGGGCTGGCATGCCGCCACGCGCGCCGCCACCGCCGCCGCCACCCGAAAAACCGCCGCCGCCGCCGCGGAAACCACCACCGCCGCCGCCGCCGCCGAAACGATCGCCGCCACTGCCGCCGCCGCCGAAGCGATCACCGCCGCCGCCACCGCCGCCGCCGAAACGATCGCCGCCGCCTGCGAAGCCGCCACCATAGCTGCTGTTATTGTCATCACCGAAGCCGTCGCGTTTGTCGCGTCCGCGTCCGCCGCGATCGCCGCGGCCACCCTTATTGAAACCCATGCCGTGCCTATACTCTCTTCAATTCGCCCGCCTGTATTCAAGAAAAAACATGCACCGGACGCGGGCAACATTTTTTCCGGCGCAAAGTCGCAATGCGCCAATCGAGTCGCGATAGCCGATATTTGCCACGTTCGCGAGCCAAAATCGTTCGATTACCCGGCAGTGCGGTCGGTGCATGCCAAACCGATTGTCCGCTTGCAGCATCGGCGCGGGGGTGCGATTGCGTGGAGCACGCGCGAAAAAGGACGTTCATGACGGTTTACCTGCATCAAGAAGACTTGCCCGAAGGCGTGCTCGGCGACGGCGCGGTTGCAGTCGATACCGAAACGATGGGCCTGCACCCGGCGCGCGACCGGCTGTGCCTCGTTCAGATTTCGGATGGCGGCGGGGACGAGCATCTCGTGCGGTTTGCGGCAAACAGCGATTTTGCCGCACCCAATTTGAAAGCCGTGCTGACCGATCCGGCGCGGCTGAAGCTGTATCATTTCGCGCGCTTCGACCTGGCGTCGATTCATGCCTATCTCGGCGTTGTCGCGGCCCCGGTCTATTGCACCAAAATCGCCTCGCGCCTGACGCGGACTTATACTGACCGCCACGGGTTGAAGGAACTGGTGCGCGAACTGCTCGGCACCGAGCTGTCGAAAGCACAGCAGTCGTCCGACTGGGGCGCCGACACGCTGAGCGATGCGCAGATGGAATATGCCGCGTCCGACGTGCGTTACCTCCACCGGATGCGCGACATTTTCGATGTGCGGCTGGCACGTGAAAAACGGACCGCACTGGCACAGGCCTGTTTCGACTTTCTGCCGGCGCGCGCGATGATCGATCTGGCGGGCTGGGACGAAGTCGACATTTTCGCGCATGTCTGACGCTGCGATCCTCGACCGCGACAAGCGGATCGTCTGGGCGCGTCCGGGAAGCACGCATGACCGGATGATTGGTATTTTGAAACTGGTGCTGCCGGTCGTGATCGGTGCACTTGTTGCGGTTCTGGTCATCGCACCGCTTGCGACACGCAGCGAAATCAGTTTCCTGCTTGCGAAAGACAAAGTTGATATCGCGCGCGAACGCATGCGTGTCGCCGAGGCCGTTTAC
Organism: Sphingomonas sp.; assembly: GCA_031364345.1. Taxonomy (GTDB): domain Bacteria; phylum Pseudomonadota; class Alphaproteobacteria; order Sphingomonadales; family Sphingomonadaceae; genus Sphingomonas_O. Next base: position 3,451 of record JANLWD010000213.1, on the reverse strand, counting down.
CGCGGCCAGGATGCCAAGGGCCATCCGTTCAGCCTGCGCGCGGGAAGCGCGGTTCAGCAATCGTCGAAATCGCCGGTCGTCGCGCTTCAGGATTTGTCGGCGCGGATCATCCTCGACGACGGGCCGGCAGTGCTGCGGACGGCAGCCGCGGGTTACGACATGGATGCCGAAGTCGTCGCGGTTCCGGGCGCGCTGCTGTTCGAATCGGCCGACGGATACCGGATGACGACGCGCGGCGTTCGCGTCGACCTGAACACGCGGCGCATGGTCAGCAACGGCGCGGTCGAGGGGCGGATGCCGATCGGCACGTTCAGCGGTGCGCGCATGATGGCCGACCTCAATGCACGCACTGTCCGGCTCGAGGGGCGCGCCCGCTTGCGCATCGTGCAAGGGGGCGTCAGAGGGCGATGATGCGCACCGCACTCATGATCGCTTTCGTCATCATTGCCGGCCCGGCGTCGGCACAGGCGCTGAAAGGACATAATGCCAATGGCCCGGTCGATGTCGATGCCGACCGGATCGAAGTTCAGGATCGCGCCGACCGTGCGATTTTTGCCGGCAATGTCCAGGTGCGGCAGGGCGGATTGTCGCTCGACGCGGCACGGCTGACAGTTGCCTATTCGGGTGGTATTGCCGGGGGCAGCCCGACGATACAGCGCATCGACGCATCGGGTGGTGTCGTCGTGCGCAGCGCCAGCGAAACCGCGCGCGGCAGCATTGCGATTTACGATCTCAATCGTCGCCTGATCACGATGATCGGTGGCGTCACGCTGAGCCAGGGTGCCAATATCGTACGCGGCGGACGTTTGGTGATCGACCTCAACACCGGGCGATCGGTGATCGACGGTTCGGCCGTGGGTGGCGGACCGGGTGTTTCGGGCGGCAATGGCGGCCGCGTGACAGGCCGGTTTTCCGTGCCGCAACGCAGCAACTGATGGCGTGATCCGACGCATCATGCACAAAGCCGGCATGCACAAAGCCGGCATGCACAAAGCCTGCCAATTGCCGATCGGGTAACCATTCGTTAACCAGACCCTGCCAGCACAGGACCAGCCATGAACGACGTCAGCACTCTGATCCGCCCCGAAAGCGCCGCACAAAGCGGCCGCGGGCTCGAAGTTGTGTCGATTGCCAAATCCTATGACCGGCGATCGGTCCTGAACGATATTTCGTTGACGGTCGCGCGCGGCGAGGTCTTCGGGCTTCTCGGCCCCAATGGCGCGGGCAAGACGACCTGTTTTTATTCGATCATGGGACTGGTGAAGCCCGATTCGGGCCGCATTATGCTCGATGGCGCCGATATCACCGGCTTGCCGATGTACCGCCGTGCGATCCTTGGCCTCGGCTATCTGCCACAGGAAACCTCGATCTTTCGCGGGATGACCGTTGAGCAGAATATCATGTCGGTGCTCGAACTCGCCGAACCCGACAAAAGCGCACGCAAGGCGCGGCTCGACCAGCTGCTCGGCGAATTTTCGCTCGATGGCCTGCGCGGATCGATGGCGACTGCGCTGTCGGGTGGCGAGCGGCGGCGCTGTGAAATTGCCCGCGCGCTGGCGGCGGATCCGTCGATCATGCTGCTCGACGAACCGTTTGCGGGCATCGATCCGATTTCGATTTCGGACATTCGCGCGCTGATCATCCAGCTCAAATCGCGCGGCATCGGCGTGCTGATCACTGATCATAATGTCCGCGAAACGCTCGAAATTGTCGATCGCGCGTGCATCATCTATGACGGCCGCGTGTTGTTTGCCGGATCGCCCGCCGATCTGGTCGCCGACGACAATGTCCGGCGGCTTTATCTGGGCGAGAGCTTTTCGCTTTAGCCGATGAGTTTGGGGCCTCGTCTTGACCTGAGGCAGAGCCAGTCGCTGGTGATGACGCCGCAGTTGCAGCAGGCAATCAAGCTGCTTGCGCTGTCGAACCTCGAAATCGAAGCCTTCATTGCCGAGGAAATGGAAAAAAATCCGCTGCTCGATGGCTCGGCGGAAGAAGTGCGCACCGCTGCAAGTGACGATGGCGACGGTTTCGACGCACCCGAACCCGCGACTGCCGACGAACTGATTGCAAAAGGTGCAAGCGACAGCGACGCGCCGCTCGATGCCGATTTTGCGGCCGACACATTCCATCATGACGGCCCGACCGACAGCCTGTCGGGCAGCAGCAGCGGGAGCGGAGAGGACATTGATTTTGACAGCTTTGCTTGTCCCGCAGACAGCTTGTGCGATCATCTGATGCATCAGGCGGGCGAAGTGCTGTCGGGTGCGGACCTCGCGATTGCGACGCAATTAATCGATGCAATCGACGACGCCGGCTATCTCACTGTCACGCTGCTTGATACGGCGCACCGGCTGGGCGTGGCGCTGTCGCAGGTCGAGCATGTCCTGAGCGTGATCCAGCGATTCGAGCCGACGGGTGTGGGTGCAAGGACTTTGTCCGAATGTCTGATCCTGCAAGCGAAAGAAGCCGATCGTTACGATCCGTGCATGGCGCTGCTGCTCGACAATCTCGAGCTGCTCGCGCTCGGGCGTATCGCGCAGTTGCAGCGGCTTTGCCAGGTCGACGACGAGGACATGACCGACATGATCCGCGAACTGCGCAGCTATGATCCCAAACCCGGGCTCCGGTTCGGCGGGGGCCGGATCGAAGCGGTCGCACCCGATGTCTATGTCCACGAAACGCCCAAGGGCTGGCGCGTCGAGATCAACAGTGCGAGCTTGCCTAAAGTGTTGCTCGACCGGCGATATTATGTCGAGCTGAGCGCCGGCGCGCAGGACAAGGCATCGAAAGCGTGGCTGAACGATTGTCTGGCGAGCGCCAACTGGCTGGTCAAAGCACTCGACCAGCGCCAGCAGACAATCATCAAAGTCGCGACCGAACTGGTCACGCAGCAGGAGGGTTTCTTCCGTCATGGCGTCAGCCATCTGAGGCCGCTGACGCTGAAAGCGGTCGCCGATGTCGTCGGCCTGCACGAATCGACGATCAGCCGGGTCACGAGCAACAAATATCTGAGCTGTGCGCGCGGGGTTTTCGAGCTGAAATATTTCTTCACCAGCGGCGTGGCGTCGAGCGAGGGCGGCGAAGCGGCTTCGGCGCTTGCGGTCAAATCGGCGATCAAGGCACTCATTGCCGAGGAAGCCGCGGATGCGATTTTGTCCGACGACACGCTCGTCGATCTGCTCCGCGACAAGGGATTCGACCTCGCGCGGCGGACGGTGGCGAAATATCGTGAGGCAATCGGGCTTGGCAGTTCGGTCCAGCGGCGGCGGGCACGCGCGATCGAAACGAAGGCAGCTTGAACCAATAGGGGGCGCGTTTGCGTTGACTTAAGGAATGCGGCTTACTATTTCGGCTACTCGCTGATGCCCCATCGTCTAATGGTAAGACACCGGTTTCTGATACCGTTTATCGAGGTTCGAGTCCTTGTGGGGCATCCAGCGATTTCCAGCGA
>JANLWD010000262.1:0-7039 GCA_031364345.1 Sphingomonas sp. | reverse complement strand
GGCGTGATCGGCGCGCTTTTAGTGGCCGAAGGAACCGACGGGGTAAAAGTCGGAACAGTCATTGCCACGATGGCGGATGATGCTGCCGGCGATATGATGGCGACGCCACAATCACAGGCGAATGTTGCGGCAGTCACCGAAGTGCCCGCTCCGCGTCCTCCTATCGTGTTCACGACGGGAACAGCGCAAACACTGACCCTGCGCGAGGCGCTTCGCGACGCTATGGCCGAAGAGATGCGTGCCGACGACCGTGTTTTCGTGATGGGCGAAGAAGTTGCCGAATATCAGGGCGCGTATAAAGTCACACAGGGTTTGCTCGAGGAATTCGGCGCGCGGCGGGTGATCGACACACCGATCACCGAACATGGTTTTGCGGGGATTGGCGCTGGCGCGGCAATGGGCGGATTGCGTCCGGTCATCGAATTCATGACGTTCAATTTCGCGATGCAAGCGATCGATCACATCATCAATTCGGCGGCGAAAACCAATTACATGTCGGGTGGCCAGATGCGTTGCCCCGTGGTGTTTCGCGGTCCGAACGGCGCGGCATCGCGCGTCGGTGCTCAGCATAGTCAGAATTATGGGCCGTGGTATGCAAGTGTTCCCGGGCTGATCGTGATCGCTCCCTATGACGCAGCCGATGCGAAGGGATTGCTGAAATCGGCAATTCGATGTGAGGATCCGGTCGTTTTTCTCGAAAACGAACTACTTTACGGCCGCACCTTCGAGATACCCGCGGATGGAGCGGGGGAGGGAGACATTGTCCCGATCGGCAAAGCGCGAACGATGCGGACGGGCACTGACGTCACGATCGTCAGTTACTCGATCGGCGTTGGTCTCGCGCTTGACGCAGCAGAGACCTTGGCGAAACAAGGCATTGACTGCGAGGTGGTCGATCTTCGTACCCTTCGCCCGATCGATCGCACCGCGATTTTGGCGAGCTTGAAAAAAACCAACCGGGTTGTGGTTGTTGAGGAAGGGTGGCCAGCCTGCTCGATTGCAGCGGAAGTCATGGCGATTTGCATGGAAGACGGCTTCGATGACCTCGATGCGCCGGTACTTCGCGTGACGAACGAAGATGTGCCGATGCCCTATGCCGCCAATCTGGAAAAGGCGATGCTTGTCACCGCCTCGAAAATCATCGAGGCGGTGAAGAAAGTAGCCTGATCGTTGAATGCCGGGTCCGGTGCCGGTTTTACCGTGCGAGGCGTGTGTTCGCTGTTGCCTGGAAAAACAACAACTGCAACTTCTCCGTAATATCGTCGCCTGGGCGAACCGTCATCATCAGTTCCGGCGAAGAAGCACATTCGCGCAGCTTTGGTGCGACAAATGGCAGTCGCGACGTCACATACTCGCCCTGCCAGCCATCGTTGGCGATCGATTCCGGTGTGTATTCGGTATACAGAATAGCAATCTTGATGCCGCGCGCCTTGATTGCGGCGCACTTGTCGATGTGGGTTTGATGCATTTCGGTTCGCGTGCGCCAGATGCCCGCTGACGGGATTTCCTCATCGCTGATGCCGTCGGTGACCATGAACAGATATTTTTGTGGCGTGTCGCCGACGGAATTCGTGCCATTTCCTGGCGCGGTGATCGCGTTGTTCGCACCCTCTAGCGCGCCTGTGTAACTGGTTTCGCGGAAATCGTTACAAAAGACAGGCTGTCCCTTTTGACTTGGGCAGCCCCAATTGCCGTTCCAGCGATTGATCTGAAGCAATTTAACGCCGGCAGCGTTCGTTGCGACCTGATCGAGGTTGCTGCTCAATGGCGCTATTTCCTTGAAATTTTCCTTGTAGTCGAACGTATAGACTGCACCGCGATATGTTGCATTGGTGCGTGTCGCCTCGCTTTTCGCGACTGACATCAGACTGATTGCGGCCGCGCGTTCGGCATCGATGCGCAGCAGGATACCCTTGTTCAGTGCCAACCAATAGGAATCGGCATAAGTATCGTCGGCATTGAATACGCGGCCGTCCTTAACATAGGTTCCGTCGGCATCGATCTGTGTCTTGCCGTTGCCCTTGTCGACATTCATCGTTTTGACGATATTCGTCGTGTTGTTGTCATAAACACGGATGCCGTGGTCATCGGCTGCGTTGGTATGACATGCAAACTGACAGCCTACCATCGTCGACATTTGTTGCGCACCGGCAAGAGTTGTCGGAAGCGCCATCGATGGCGAGGTGTCGAGCACGAGATAGAAATCGATGTTCGGCGCGCGCTTTGCCAAGCTGCCAACCGCTCCACCCACCTGTAACGTGCTGAGCCCAAGGATGCTGCCGAACATATTTTGCGACTGGCCTTCGAACCGGACCGACACTTTGCGATTGTCGACAAGCGTGCCATCGTGGCTAACCTCAACGACTAACGTTGCTGGATCATAAATCAGCCCAGGGATCAGGGCTGCCTGTTGATTGAAGACTTTGCGAGCGTAGGCTTCGGCCTCGGAGTCAGTCTTAAGCATCATCGGACGCGACACGGCGGCCAGTGCCGCTGCATCGGCGGCAGCGCTCAATTTGGTGTCGATCCGCGCGGCCCGCGCATAGTCGATACCCATGCCCGTGGCACCGACCAGCGGAATGATGGCAAAGCCAGTCATCATGAAAACATTGCCGCGCTTGTCGTTGCGCAGGCGACGGAGAAAGCGTGAAATCTTTTTCATAATGTCTCTCAAGTAGTCTTGCTGGTTAATCGGTTTATTGCTTGGTAATTGTCGGACTTTTTCGAGGAAGCATATAAATCCTGTCACTAAACGGGATATTCCCGAGAAGCCCGAAAAATGCGATTGGTTTATATGTGTAGGTGACGTCACAAACGACGAGATCGAGATCAGCCTGTTTGATATTCGCTGGCAACGAATAGGGTGATCCCGGAGTCAATTGTTCTGTACCGTCCTTCGACTTGCTCCACAGGACTGTGCTTGTGCCATCTGACGCGACGTTGATCAGCGATACGCGGTAAAAACCATTGGTCGGTTTATACGGCGCCATAATCTGAGCACTGGCATCGAGGATCGTTTGAAGCGAATCGTCGGTGACGAGCGTGTTTTGCGTCGAAAGGTCGGCGATGCTGCGTGTTGTCGTCGTCACCTTGCGGTATACCGATACGGCGTCCATCAACTGAAATCCGCCGAGATACAGCGTGATCAACACGGGCACGACCATGGCGAATTCGATCAGCGCCGCGCCGCTGGTGTCGGTTATGATCGAAAAAATCCGACCACGCCTCGTTTGATCTGTTGCGCAACGGGTCATTTGTAAGGCTCCGTCCGCGTAACGGAGGTCGCCATCAACAGAAACTGACCATTTTGCATCGAGGCAAGGTCAAGTCCCGGCGCGCCGACGACATTCCAGGGATAGGCGAGGCGGACGATGACGTAATCATTGGGCCCGCCGCGCTGGTAATTGTTCGGCATGCTTGGCACGCCGCTACCCGAGTAGGTGATTGTCGGGGCGCCAGTGTTGACGCTCGAGAAAGATGAGAAGCTTTGAACGTCAACCGTCAGATTGCTGCAATTGTCCCTGCGCATGAACGTGGGCAGTTGCGCACACGCCGCGGCTTTGAACCCTGCTTTGTCGATGCCAGGATCACCCGCTGATTTAACGCCAGGTTCGGTCACGCCGGTCATCACAAGGCGGGCGACAGCTTGAGTTGCGGTATCGAGGCACTGGTTCGCAAAAAAGATCATCGCCGTCTGAAGAATGGCAAGGAGCAGTGCGAAGAACGGCCCGGCAACGAAAGCGAACTCCAATATGGTACTTCCGCTTTCGTCACGGCGAAAGCGCGCCAGCGCGCTGCTGCGACTGACTCCCTTTCGCAAATGTTCGACGATAACCACGGATTAGCCCCCAAACTTCTCTCGAGGCCTGCCCTTTGGACGAAATTGGGCTAACGGCTGTTGAAGCAATCCGGTTAATGCGTCGTTTGCCGTAAACTTACGTAAAGCCGACATGAACGAAATCTATCCACTGGCGGTTGCTTTTGCGGCGCCCGCGCACCGTCCAGCGCTCAACGCGGTCCTTGCCTTGGACACCGCGTTGGGGCGTGTTGTTGCATCGACGTCGAACCCGCTAATTGGCCAGATCCGTCTGACGTGGTGGCATGACCGGCTTGCGGGGCTCGATGCTGAGGTGATTGTGGCACAGCCAACGCTTACTGCGTTGTCCGACGTCGTGCTCCCGCTCGGGATTACTGGAACGTCTTTGTCAGCGATCGTCGAAGGATGGGAAGCCGTTATCGATCCCCTGCCGTTGTCCGACGCGGCACTCACGACCTTTGCGACCGCCCGGGGGGATCAGCTGTTTGCGATTTTGGCAAGAATCTGTGGTGGCACTGTGGGAACGGGCATGGGCGCGAGCTGGGCCCTTATCGATTTCGCCATGCGCTGTTCGGATGCTGATACGGCAAGGCGGGCCTGCATGTTGGCACGTGTCTATTCCCGAGAGGCGGAATACACCGGGCCAAAGCCGTTGCGCATCCTTGCCCGAATAGCCCGTGTAAAAACCGACGCGCCCTTCGACGAAATTCGGAACCCGATCAGCCGGTTTGCTATTTTGGCTGCGACATTGCGTTGATATTTGACGATGTTATCGTGAAACTCACGGCTGTGGGGGAGATGATGATGTGGCGATTTCTCGGTGGTGTTGCGTCTGCGACCTTGTTGATGCTCGCCGGACTGCTTGTCTGGCAAGCGCAGGCCGATAAGCCCTCACCAATTCCGGGGGCTCCCTCGATTGCATCGGCTGCACCGATGGGTATCGCCGATCTTGCGCCGCCCCCTGAGGCCAGTGAGCGCACGCGCGAGGAAAAACGGTTTGCACGCTATGACAAGGACAAAAACGGGGCTGTCGGACGTGCAGAATATCTTGCGTCTCGCCAAAAGGGCTTTGCGAAACTGGACGCCAACAGTGACGGACGAATTTCCTTTGACGAATATGCCGTCAAAACAACCGAAAAATTCGCCGCCGCTGATCAGGATCGTAATAACGCATTGAATGCTGCCGAATTCGCAAGAACGCGTGTTGTCCGCAAGCCGAAGGTCAAGCCGAAATGCGCTCCATCATTTCAGGCTCCGACGTCGCCGGACGTTGAGAACGAAGCGTAGACATCCAGTCGTTCAGCGCAACTTTTGCGCGCGCAGTGTAGAGCCTTTTACGGTCGGCCTTTTTGCTTTTCCCATCCAAATCAAGCGGAGGGAAAAGGCCGAAATTTACGTTCATCGGCTGATAGGTTTCCGCTGTTGCTCCGCCCGTGATGTGCGCAAGGAGCGCGCCGAGCGCAGTCGTCGGCGGCGGTGGCGTCAAATCGGCATCGGCTGCGAACCGCCCAGCAAGCATGCCTATCGCCGCGCTTTCAAGATACCCTTCACATCCGGTGATCTGGCCGGCGAAGCGCACATGCGTCGCTGATTTCAGCCGTAGTGTGTCGTCGAGCAACAAGGGAGATTTGATGAACGTGTTTCGGTGCAGTCCGCCAAGGCGCGCAAATTCGGCTTTTTCGAGGCCGGGTATCATGCGGAATATGCGGATTTGTTCCGCGTGCTTTAATTTCGTTTGGAACCCGACGATGTTCCATAACGTGCCGAGCGCATTGTCCTGGCGGAGCTGGACGACAGCCCACGGCCAGTGCCCGGTTTTGGGGTTGTCGAGGCCAATCGGCTTCATCGGCCCGAAACGCAATGTGTCGAGGCCGCGTTCGGCCATAACCTCGATGGGCATACAGCCGTCGAAATAGGGAGTATTGGCTTCCCATTCCTTGAATGCCGATTTTTCCCCTGCGATCAGCGCGGCGTGAAAAGCAAGATACTCGGCCTTTGTCATGGGACAGTTGATGTAATCGGCACCGCCCTTGTCCCAGCGCGCTGCGCGCCAGCATATATCCATGTCGATACTGTCGTGATGGACGATTGGCGCAAGTGCATCGAAAAAGGCGAGTGCGTCTTCGCCAGTTTGTGCGCCAATGGCATTGGCAAGTACCGGATCTGTCAACGGCCCGGTCGCGATGATCGTCGGACCACCGGGCAAAACGTCGATCCGTTCACGGACCAGATTGATGTTCGGATGCGAAGCAATGGCATCGGTTACGCCCGCCGAAAACCCGTCACGGTCCACGGCCAGTGCGGATCCGGCAGGGACGCGGTGCTCGTCGGCCTGGGCCATGATGAGCGACCCGAGCGCGCGCATTTCTTGGTGCAGCAAACCGACCGCATTTGATTCCGGATCATCTGAACGAAAGCTGTTTGAACAGACCAGTTCGGAAAGGTCATTGGTGCGGTGTGCTGCCGTTATGCCGCCGCCGCCCCGCATCTCCGACAAACGCACTTTTTGCCCGGCATTGGCGAGTTGCCATGCCGCTTCCGACCCAGCAAGGCCGCCGCCGATGATGTGAATGTCATACGTCATACTTGCGCTTTTTCATGCCGAGCACGCCAACAAAGGTCAATCAATCATGCTTGCGCTTTAGCGACGCGTGATCTGAATCAGGGCCTCATCTAGCGCGGCAAGGAAGCGCGAGCGGTCCGCCTTCGCAAAGGGGGCTGGTCCACCGATAGAGCCTAAGCCGGAGCGCAAGTCGGCCATGATTGCGCGAGTGGCGATTGCGCTGCCAATGCTGTTCGGCGTGAATGGTTTGCCGGTTGGTGAGAGAACCGTCGCACCGGTCTTTAACGCGCGATCTGCAAGCAGGATATCCGCCGTAATCACGATGGCTTTCGCGTCGGCGCGTTGGGCAATCCAGTCGTCGGCCTCGTCGAAACCGCTGCCCACGACGACACGTTCAACAAGCGGATGCACAGGAATGCGGAACGCTGAGTTGCTCACGATCTTGACCGCAACATTATGGCGAAGTGCGACTTTGTAGATTTCGTCCTTCACCGGGCAGGCATCGGCATCGACGAGGATTGTGATTATTTAGCGCGGCGCGCGGGTCGGCTTTGCGCGATAGGGGGGCTTGCCGCCGGGGCCGCCTGCACCACGCGGCGGACCGTCCCGGCGAGGTGCCGAGGGGCCGTCGCGGCGTGACAGCGACGGGCGTCCGGTTG
>JANLWD010000184.1:0-2141 GCA_031364345.1 Sphingomonas sp. | reverse complement strand
CAGCTTGAGTTTCGTGGACAGATGTTGCTCGCGAGTTGCCTGAGCCTTTTACCTGCCAACCGTCAGGATGACGGGTTGTCCAATAATCTTTTGCCAAAGTGCGTCTCCTTCAAACCGTTCAACTACTCCGCCGCTGCCTGCCCAAACATATCCACTTCACTGTCCGCCGCGTCTTCATTCGCCGCAGGCCCGGCTTTCGCTTTCCCGCGACGATCAAACGAATCCCACACTTCGTTCCAGTTGCCGCGCGTGGCCGCTTTCGAATATTCCGTCGCGCGGGTTTCAAAGAAGTTGGCGTGTTCGACGCCGTTGAGGAGCGGGGCGAGCCATGGCAGGGGGTGCTCGTCGATCATGAACATCGGCTTGAAGCCGAGCTGGTTGAGCCGCCAATCGGCAATGTAGCGGACGTATTTCTTGATGTCCTTGGCGGTCATGCCCGAGACGGGACCGTCGGCAAAGGCGAGATCGATGAACGCATCTTCGAGGCGCACGGTCGTCTGGCAGCAATCGAGGATGTCGTCCTTCACGGCCTTGGTCAGGCAATCGCGCTCCTTGGTGAAAGCGTGGAACAGCTTGGTAATCCCCTCGCAATGCAGGCTCTCGTCGCGGACGCTCCACGACACAATCTGCCCCATGCCCTTCATCTTGTTGAAGCGCGGGAAGTTCATCAGCATCGCGAACGAGGCAAACAGCTGCAGCCCTTCGGTAAAGCCGCCAAACATTGCGAGCGTACGCGCGATGTCCTGATCGCTTTCCACCCCGAATGTGTGGAGATAGTCGTGCTTGGCTTTCATCTCCTCATATTGGAGGAACATGCCATATTCGCTTTCGGGCATGCCGATCGTGTCGAGCAGATGCGAATAGGCCGCGATGTGCACCGTTTCCATGTTCGAAAACGCGGCAAGCATCATCTTGATTTCGGTGGGCTTGAAAATGCGGCCATAATGTTCGTGATAGCAATTCTGCACTTCGACATCGGCTTGCGTGAAGAAGCGGAAGATTTGCGTGAGCAGGTTGCGCTCATGATCGGTGAGCTTCTGCGCCCAGTCGCGGCAATCCTCGCCCAAAGGCACTTCTTCGGGCATCCAGTGGATCTGTTGCTGGCGCTTCCAGAAATCATAGGCCCAGGGATATTCGAAGGGCTTATACTGCGTGCGGGCTTCGGTGAGGGACATGGGGTTACTCCGTTACTTGCGTCGATAATAGGCGTGGTTGATAGGTCAAGGGTCTCACACAGGCGATTGTCGTAATCGGTCCATGTGGGCGGATTTTACGGCGATATGGCGGCCGCCGCGCATTGCCTGACGGAACAGGATGATCGCGACAGGCACGAAGAAAAGCGTGCGAAAATGGCCGGCTATTTCGAACGGGATCGCCGCCGTCATAAAGCTTTGCGGCACACAGAACAGAAATGCGGCGATCCCGAAAAGCAGCATGTCGGACCACCGCCAGTCGGCGCGCGGCCAGAATACCACGAACGCGGGCGCAAACAGCAAGGTGTCGATTGGTCGTGAAAACACCAGCATCTGGATCGCGATCAGCGTCGACAGCACGAGCGCCGAAAATGGTGGACTGCGATTGGTAAAGCGCAGCGCAACGACGGCCAAAATGCCAATCGCCGTCGCCATCGCGATCGGCACGGTCAGGCCATAAAGCGCCAAGATGCTCGGGATACCGTCGACCGAAATCTCGCCAAGCTTGTTGACCGAATAATCCTGATAGGTGGCCATACCCGTCAGCCAGCCGCGCACCGCTGCGGTCGGGCCCGTTACGACGAACGCATATGAAGACAGCAGCAGCGCAGTGACACTTGCTGCACCCAGAACCTTCACTTGCGCCGTCAGAACCAGCCAAACGAACACAAGCAGCGAGATCTGCGGCTTGAACGACACCAGCGCCAGCAAGACGCCGCCGAGCACTGGCCGGTTCTGGTCGATCGCAAAAAACCCCGCCCACAGAAAAAACGCCAATATCAGCGTGACTTGCCCGAGCCAAAGCACGGTATAAATCCCCGAATTGGCCAGGATTATGGCAACGATAATGCCCGGCTGCATGGCGCGCGCACCCGTTGGCGGCGTCGCTGTGTCACGGTTGATCCTCGTGGTTAGCCAGATCAGGCCGAGCGCGGCAATCAGGCCGAG
>JANLWD010000248.1:0-2657 GCA_031364345.1 Sphingomonas sp. | reverse complement strand
GACGACGGCTTCTTCTTCGAAATAGCCGACGACACGGTGGGCGGTGCGGGCAGAGACGAGGTAGAGGACCGAGTAAAGGAGCAGGAACACCCACTGTGCGCCGAGGATCACCAGCCGCTCAAACAGCGTTGGCTTGGCGATCTCGATGAACGTCATCAGGTGCATGCGCTCGTTCTCGGCCTCCTCGAGCAGCGTGCGGATCCAGCCCTCGTCGTCGCGCATCCGCCGGAGCGAGGTCAGGTGCGTGAACATGCCCCCAACCATGCCGGGAACCGCCGCAACGGTTTCGAGCACTATCGCGCGGTGGCCGTAGCGCTTGGCGAAAAAGGTATCGGCGGTGAACCGCAGCAGCTTGGTGAAACCCAGCGCAAACCGATCGGGAAAGCCGTGCGGAATGTAATGGATGACCGGCTGCGCGACTTTTTCTTTCGCAAGTGCCTCGTCATCGGGAACGAGAATTGTGTTGGCCACATTGAATCCTTTGGAAACGAGTTCGGGGTTATGAGGCTGAACCTCACACGGGTGCCGACGTTGCCGAGGCGGCGTTATCGAGGATGGTGGCCCCCGCCTTTGCCAATGCGGTTTCGGAAAGGCGGTGCTGTCGGTCGTCCCGTGGCGTAATCCAGAGCAGTAGGTCGCCGTCGCGAACCTGCTTCTCGACCGCCTGCGCGTAATCATCTTCGAAGCCGTAGGCCACGAGCGCGCCGAGCAGCCCGCCCGTCGTGCCCGATGCGACCGAGGAGAGCAGCGCGACACCAAGGCCACCGCCTGCCAGAATGACAGATCCGGCGGCAATGATCGCGCCAGCATAACCCAGACCGCCGACGAGCATACCACCGATCGCACCAGCGCTTTCCGGCTCGCGCACCGCATCGTCGGTTGCGTCGTCGACAGCTCCGTTTGCGTCTCCGTGAAAGTTTTCAAACAGCGTTTTGAGGCCGAGAACGCCAAATTGGGCGCGATCAAAACCCGCCAGTTCAAGCGCATCGACCGTTGACTGCAGCATTTCCGGCGAAGCTAGTCGGGCTGTGATTCGAGCGATATCGGTCATACCCGACCGGCTTAGGACGATATGTCACTGCCCGGCAGCTTCGGAAACTACCCAGTGCCAAGCGTCCTCCAAACCCTCACCCATTTTCGGGCCTCTGAGCCGCTACCACTGCTCTACTGCGTAGATTCCGAAGCTAGCGCTGGGTCGGCTTCGACCGGCATAGTTAGTACGATCACAACCGGTGGAACAAACGCCTCGGATCGTGGTCGAAATTGAGGAGCGCAGCATGGTGCATGATCGTCGAACCCCACTTGGTTCGCGCCAAGAGACAAACAGCGGCTTACGCCAAATGCGTAACTTGAGCCTCGGAATAATTTTGACAGCGGCAATGCTGTCAGGTTGTGCCGATACCGGAATGCAACGACCGGACTATGCTTACCGTCAATATGACTACAATCGGCCCGATCCTGCGTATGGCAGCTATGACGCCGGACGCTATTATCGTGACGATTCACAATATCGTGAACGCGGGTTGGGCCGCAACGACCGGATCTACCGCGGAAATGACGGGCGTTATTACTGCCGCCGCAACGATGGCACGACGGGCCTGATCATCGGTGCCATTGCAGGCGGTGTTTTGGGCAATGTGATCGCACCCGGTGATTCTAAGACGCTAGGAACGGTCCTCGGTGCAGGGGGCGGAGCTTTGATCGGTCGGTCGATCGGACGCAATGGCGCGCGATGCCGTTGATGCCACGCACGAAGGAGGCTGGCTAATGCTCGTTTCGCATGGCGCCATGATACTGGTGATCGACGGCGCGAAAATGTCACTCTTTCGCAACTGCGGAGAAGACTTCGCGGCTGATCTGGAACTGATCGAACACGGCACGAACCACGCCGCAACGACCGCCGCGATTGGCACGGATAAGCCCGGACGCAGCTTCAGCTCAGTGGGACGTTCGCGGAGTGCGCACCAGTCGACCGACTTTCATCAGGCCGAAGAGGATGCATTTGCGGTTGCGGGTGCCGAAAAATTAAACGGCCTCGCCCGACAATCTAATCTCGATTTCATCGTGATCGCGGCACCGCGCGTTCTTGGCGTCATGCGCCAGCACTACAGTGCTGAATTACGGAAGCGGCTCGTTACGGAAATCAACAAGGATTATGCCGGTCGGTCCGCTGATGACATTGCCGAACTGCTCCGTCATCATATTGCCGAACTGCTCCGTCATCATGAGGTGTGAAAGCACCGACAGGCGTAGTTTTCTTGTGCATAGTGCGGCGGCTGCTGCGGTTTTGCCGCTAACCGCGTGTGCGCCAGCCAGCGATTATGACGCTGCGGCATCGGCAATGCGGGTCGATCTGCCAGTTGCCCCCAGCTTTGCTTCGCTCGTCCGATATGCAGCGCTTGCTCCGAGCGGTCACAACACACAACCGTGGCAGTTCAGTCGCAAGGATCGGAACGTACGGATCGACGCCGATTTCGTGCGCCGGACGCCAGTGGTTGATCCCGACGATCATCACCTGTTCGTCAGTCTAGGCTGCGCGACCGAGAATTTCGCGATAGCGGCTCTTGCGCGGGGTTATGCGAGTGATGTCATTCCCGAGACGCATGGTGCACGGCTCGACCTCAGTCCGACCGCCGCACGATCGGATGGCTTGCTGG
>JANLWD010000041.1:0-10147 GCA_031364345.1 Sphingomonas sp. | reverse complement strand
GCCGACGTCATCGTGCGATTTTCAAGGTGAGGACAAACCGCGCGCCGCGGTCAGCCGGCGTCAGCACCAGCTCGCCACCGAAATCGGTGACGATATCGCGGCAGATGACAAGGCCAAGGCCAAGGCCGTCGGCTTTCGACGTGGTGAAGGGCTGAAACAACCGCTCGCTGACGTCGCGCGAAATGCCGGGGCCGTTGTCGCTGATCGTGATGTTCGCCATCTCGCCAGTCACATCCGCAGTGATTGCGATCCGCCCGCCATCGCCCATCGCGTCGATCGCATTCTGGATCAGGTTGACGAACACCTGTTCGAGGCGGCCTTGCTCGCCAATAACGATGATGTCCGCGTGATCGACGGTCAGGGTCGTCGACGTCGACCGGATGCGATCACCCAAAAGCAATTGCGTCCCGTCGAGCACGGCATGCAACGACACGCTGGCGGTGCGACCGTCGGCGCGGCGCGCGAACCGGCGCAATTCATTGGTTATTGCGCCCATCCGCGCGGTCAGTGCGCTGATTTCACCGATGGCGACGATTGCTTCGGAGGTCCGCCCCGCTTCGATGAGCCGGTGCACATTTTGCGCGCGAATGCCGATCGCGGTCAGGGGTTGATTGATTTCGTGGCCGATGCCCGCTGCCATCTGGCCAAGGCTTGAAAGCTTGTTGGCCTGTGCAAGCCGATCTTTTACATCGGCAATTCTCGCTGCATTTTCGCGCTGTTCGTTCATGATGATCGCGCGGCGGCGAAGGAACGAAAATATGGCCAGCGCAACGACGACTGCCGCGCCAAGCAGAACGAACAGCCGGCCGAGCGTGCGCGCCGCGCCGACAGCGTCTCCCAGCGGTGCCAGCACATAAACCGCCCATCCGTTGGGCAGCGCGTCACGCGCCGCGATCATGCTGGTCCGCCGATCGAATGCCCGGCCATCGATGGTCACTGACCCGGTTGCAAACAGAGCATTTTGACGAAGCGGCGCGTTCCCGAACTCAACCTGCGCGCGCAGGCGGCGCTGTTCGGTTTCGTTCAATTTGCGGATCGTCTGAAACCGCCATGCGGGAACGCTGCTGACCAGGATCACGCCCTGCTGGTTCGTCACGAAGGCCGATCCTGCCGATGTCGCCCATTCGCGTTCGAGTCCGTCGAAACGGATTTTGACAACGATCACGCCGTTCGACCCGCCGGCCGTGGTCACGCGGCGGGCAACGAACAATCCCGGAATGCGGCTGCGCGTGCCAAGCGCATATTGTTCCCACGCACCGCGCGCCATTGCCTGTTTGAAGTAGGCACGAAACCGGTAATTTTCGTTCAGGAAACTGTCGCGCTGTCGCCAGTTGCTCGATGCGATCGTCGTCCCTTCACGGTCAAGAAGATAGATGACCGAGGCGTCGAGCACTGTCGACAAACCGGCGAGCCGTTCATTGAGCCGCTGCATTGCCGCCGGTGACTGAAGATCGAGCAGAACTGCGACATCGGGATCAGCCGACAGCGTGGTTGCAACCAGCCTGAATTTGTCGACCTGTCGCTGATAACTCGATGCCGACAGGCGCGCGACGTTCGACAACCGGGCCTGTTCGGACGCGACGGCGTTGCGCGCGGTGATCTGGTCCGACAACAAAATCGCCGCAACGAGCATGAGCCCGGCAATAACGATCAAGATCGCTCGCTGCTTTCCGCGCGACAGATTATTCCATGCACCGACCATCGGAACCGACGCTAGGCGAAAAACCGCACAAGTGAAGGAAATTCGTGCAGGAATCCGCACATAAATAAAGATGCACGCTCACTTTCTACAATAATTACACAATGTTACGGCGGATCAGCCCACAGTTGGCGGTCTGCCGTTACGCGTGCAATCTTCTCACGCCCGCAGCCCCGGTAATATGGCGCGGCATTGGGGAGAGCAGGACCATCGCCATCGCGCCTGACCGCGGCCGCAAGACGCCCTTATACGCACAGCTCTATGTGCAGGTGATTACGGCGATTGCGCTGGGCATCGCCGTCGGCTTTGTCGCGCCTGACGCTGGTGTGGCGCTGCAACCGCTTGGCGACGGTTTCATCAAGCTCGTCAAAATGATCATTGCGCCGGTCATTTTCCTGACGATCGCAACGGGTATTGCCGGTATGGGCCAGGTCGGCGCCGTGGGGCGCGTGGCGGGCAAGGCTTTTGCCTATTTCCTCGCCGTATCGACACTCGCACTGGTGATCGGGCTGGTGGTTGCCAATGTGGTGCAACCGGGGTCGGGGCTGAATATTGATCCCGCCACACTCGATGCAACGGCAGTCAAAACCTATGCCGACAAAGCGCATGATGCGAGCATCGTCGCCTTTCTCCTCGACATCATTCCCGCGACGATTGTGTCGGCACTGACGTCGGGATCGATACTTCAGGTCCTGCTTGTCGCGGTCTTGTTCGGCGTGGCGATGGCGCTGGTCGGCGAACCCGCCGCGCCAGTCGTGCGTGCGCTCGAAAATATCGGCGTCATCGTGTTCAAGATGGTTGCGCTGGTCATGCGGGCGGCGCCGATCGGTGCTTTTGGTGCGATGGCGTTCACGATCGGCAAATATGGGATCGCGACACTAATTTCGCTCGGCACGCTGGTTGCGACTTTTTACGCGACTTCCCTGCTGTTCGTGCTGCTTGTCCTCGGGTTGATTGCGCGGCTCAACGGCTTTTCGATCATCGCACTCATTCGCTATCTGAAAGCCGAACTGCTGCTTGTGCTCGGCACGTCATCGTCCGAAGCGGCACTGCCGTCGCTGATGGAAAAGATGGAGCGTGCGGGATGTGCGAAATCGGTCGTCGGGCTGGTCGTGCCGACGGGTTATTCGTTCAATCTCGACGGCACCAACATCTACATGACGCTTGCCGCGCTGTTCATCGCGCAAGCAACGGGGATCGACTTGTCGCTCGGTGATCAGATTGCGCTGTTGCTGGTGGCGATGATCAGTTCGAAAGGCGCCGCGGGCGTGACCGGTGCGGGGTTCATCACGCTTGCGGCCACACTGTCGATCGTGCCGTCGATCCCGCTGGCGGGCCTCGCGCTGATCCTCGGCATCGACCGTTTCATGAGCGAGTGCCGCGCGCTGACCAATTTCATGGGCAATGCCGTTGCGACGATCGTTGTCGCGCGCTGGGAAAATGCACTCGACACCGATCAACTCGATGCGGCGCTTGCCGCGACGACGGGCACGGTCGCACCGATTCGCGCGTCGACCGAAACTGACGCCGACTGAACAACGCAATCAAGAAACGGACGATGGGAGAGCTAAAAATGATAACGAACCGCAAGCTTTGGCTGGTCACGACAGCGATTGCGCTGACGGCTGCTGCGCCGGCATTTGCGCAGAGCACCAGCACTGCTGCGCAAGCACCGGATGAAGCGCCCGAGATCACCGTGATCGGATCACGCGGCAAAGCGCGCACCGACGTCGATCGCCCTGTGCCCGTCGATGTCGTCAGCACCGAAGAATTGAAAGCAACGGGCCAGACCGATCTGGGGCAGCAAGTGCAATTCACATCGCCGTCGTTCAACTCGGCCAAATATGGTGTCAACGGAGCCACCAATTTTGCCGATCCTGCGTCATTGCGCGGGCTGGCGCCCGATCAGGTTTTGCTGCTCATCAACGGCCATCGGCGTCATCAATTTTCTGCGCTGAACCTCAACGTCTCGCCCGGACTCGGCACAGTGGTGTCCGATCTGAACAGCATCCCGACTGCGGCCGTCGGGCGGATCGAAGTCCTGCGCGATGGTGCAGCGGCGCAATATGGTTCGGACGCGATTGCCGGCATCGTCAATCTTGCGCTCAAGGATTCGGATGAGGGTGGATCGATCGGTCTGACTACCGGCCTCAACAAGGAAGGCGACGGCTTCACGATCAAGGCATCGATCAACCAGGGCCTGAAAATCGGCGACGGTGGGTTCCTCAACTATACGCTCGAATATTTCGGCACCGACGGGACGAACCGATCCGATCCCTATGACGGCGTGCTTTATCCGGCGACGCCGCCCAATTATGCGGTGACCGGACCGACACCCGATTTTCCTTATGCCACGGCCAATCCGCGCGCCGATCGCGGCGTCTATCCGCAAGGATCGTTCGTGGTCGGCAATTATGGCGCGAACCGCAACCGGACCTATCAGGCATTCCTGAATTCCGAAGCGCCGTTGTCCGATACGCTCAAGGTTTACGTCTTCGGTGGATATTCACGCAAAGATATTCAGGCGTTCGGGTTTTTCCGCGCGCCGGCCACGCGCGCAAATGCCGTGCTGTCGATTTTCCCGGATGGTTATGTGCCGATCCTGCCGGGCCGATCGATCGATTATTCAGCGACAAGCGGCCTGAAAGCCGATCTCGGGGGATGGGCAATCGACCTCGGCTATGGTTTTGGCCACAATCACCTCGATCAGAACGCACTGAATACCGTCAACGCGTCCTTGGGCAGCGCAAGCCCGACCAGCTTTTACGTCGGGCGCACCGAATTCAACCAGCAGGTCGTCGACCTGACCGGATCGAAGGATTTCGGTGCCGTCGGTGGTATCGAATCGTTGAACGTCGCAATGGGCGTGCAATGGCGGCGTGACAATTTCCGCGTCGGGCGCGGCGATCTTGCTTCCTATGTCGTCGGTCCGCTGGCGCTGTCGGGTCGGACTGCCGGGTCGAACGGCCGCCCCGGCTATGCCCCGGCCGACGAAAACAACATCAGCCGCCGCAACATCGCGGCGTTTGTCGATATCGAAGCCGATATTTCGGATGCATTCCTCGTCACGACCGCACTGCGCTATGAAAATTACAGCGATTTCGGCGGCAATCTGTCGGGCAAGCTGGCCGCACGTTACAAGCTGAGCGATGCAATTGCCGTGCGTGGGTCGTACAACCGCGGGTTCCGCGCGCCGTCGCTGGCGCAAATCGGCAACCGCGTGAACACGTCGACCGTGCAGAATAACCAGATTCTGCAAACGCAGCAGATCGCGAGCAGCGACCCGCGCCTCAAAACGCTCGGTGTGGCCGATCCCAAAGCGGAGATTTCGGATAACTTCAGCGCCGGGATCACAGGCGCGCTTGGCGCGTTCACGTTCACCGTCGATGCGTTTCAGATCGGCATCAAGGATCGCATTGCGATTACCGACGGCATTCTGACCGCAAGCTTTCCGGCGGTTGCCGCGCTGTTCCCGGGCGTCCGTGAAATTCGTTTTTTCACCAATCAGATCGATACGCGGACGCGCGGCGTCGATGTCGTCGCAACCTATAAGACCGATGTCGGCCCCGGCCAGCTGAAGCTGACGCTTGCCGGCACACATGCCGAAACCAAGGTGTTGCGCCAGCGCGCAACGCCGGTCGCGCTGGTGGCCGGTGCGACGGTGGCGAATCAAGCGACGGCATTGCTCGGCCTGACAGCAATCGAACTGATCGAAGTTGCACAACCACGCACCAAAATTCTGTTTTCGACCAATTATGAAACCGGCGGACTGACAATCGGCGCGCGCGCAAGCTATTTCGGAAACGTAAAGGCGTTCAGCACCGGGCTGAGCGCCGCCGACAAGAATGTGACGTGCAACGCCGCTGGCCGGTGCGTGCAGACATTCGCGGCAAAGACGATTTTCGACCTGAACGTAACTTATGCGTTCAGTGAGGCACTTTCGCTGACGCTGGGCGCAAACAATCTGTTCGACACTTATCCCGACAAATGGAAAAATCGGCGCGACGGGGCGACGGGCGAAGCCGCATCCTATTCGAACGGCCAGACCCCCTACACCCGCAACGCCAATCAGTTCGGCTTCAATGGCAGCTATTATTATCTGACCGCTAACGTCAATTTCTGACGGTCGTCGGGTGACTGGTACATTCAATCCGGCGTGGAAGGATGGCGCGCCGAAACCCTATTTTGCGGGTGTCAGTTTGACGAGGCGGCCTTCGTCTTCGAGCAGCCATAGTGCGCCGTCGGGACCTTGTTCGACTTCGCGGATGCGCACGCCCATGTCATATCGTTCGGCTTCGCGGGCCGCATCACTGCGCACGTCGACGCGGATCAATGCTTTGGACGACAGGCCGCCGATGAAAATATCATCCTTCCACGCCGGAAACAGGCTGCCAGTGTAGATCAGCAGGCCCGATGGCGAAATCACGGGGTTCCAGCTAAGCTTCGGTGCTTCGAAGCCGTCGCCCGGGGCGTGATCGGGGATGTCGCGGCCGTCATAATGACTGCCGTTCGAAACCACGGGATAGCCATAGTTTTTGGCTTTCACAATGATGTTGAGTTCATCGCCGCCCAGCGGACCCATTTCCTGTTCCCACAAACGCCCTTGTGCATCGAACGCGATGCCGAGCGGATTGCGGTGTCCGAACGACCAGACTTGCGCGGTGACGCCGCCCTGTCCAGCGAACGGATTGTCGGGTGGGACAGTCCCGGTTTCAGTCAGGCGGATGATCTTGCCCAGATTTGCGCGCATGTCCTGTGCCGGCGTAAATTTCTGGCGCTCGCCGCTGGTGATATACAGCATGCCGTCGGGCCCGAACGCGAGCCGGTGGCCGAAATGGCCACGACCAGTCACTTTCGGTGTTTGTCGCCAGATCACTTGCAGACCGTCGAGGCGCGCCGTTGCGCCGTCGAGCACCAGTTTCGCGCGCCCGACTGCGGCGCCGCGCGTGTCGCGGTCGCCCGCTTCGACCCAGCTCAGATAGATCATGCCGTTGCCGGCATAATCGGGATGAACGATGACATCGCCCAGACCACCCTGACCGCCCTTGTCGACTTTGGGAACGCCGGTGATTGCCGTGCGCTTGCCGCTCGCTGTATCAACCAGCCAGAGCTGTCCGCTTTTTTCGGTGATCAGTGCTGCATTCGTCACGGGCACGCCGCGTCCGGGCAGGAACGTCATCGCCCACGGGTCGTCGAATGTCGCGACCGCGGTGCTGACAAATGGTTTTGGCGACTGCGCCGGGGCGGGTCCGGCGGAACAGGCTGTCAGGGCAAAAGCGGAAATGAAAGCAATGCGGATCATCAGGGGCTCCATGAAGTGACTTGCCGATGACGCGACAACTGCGTATGTCAGCAAAAGTCTCCTTACATCGGTAACTTTGTTCGGGTTCGAAGCCAACCGGCTTCGGACATGCGGGACACGTCATTCGGAGGATTAATTGGTCGACATCGTCGCCCTGACTGCGCTGATCGAACCCGAAGCCGATGCGCTCGGGTTGAAAGTCGTGCGTGTCGGGATGTTTGGCGGGACGTCGGATCCGACGCTGCAAGTGATGGCCGAACGGCCCGACACACGGCAACTGACGCTCGACGATTGCGCTGCACTGTCGCGGCGATTGTCGGAGATTTTCGATGAACTCGACCCGATCGAATCGGCATACCGGCTCGAAGTGTCGTCGCCGGGGATCGATCGCCCGCTGACTCGGATTGCTGATTATGACGACTGGGCCGGGCACGAGGCGCGGCTGAAGCTGGTCGAGCCGATCGAGGGGCGTAAAATGTTCGATGCCCGGCTCGAGGGTGTCGAGAGCGACGATACGGTCGTCGTCATTGCCAAACATGGCGCGATGCGGATTCCGTTTGCCGGAATCGCGTCGGCCAAGCTCGTGCTGACTGATAAATTGATCAAGGCAACTGCGCCGCTGTCGAGCGATGGCGCTGATAAAATTCTGCAAGAAGGATAGACGAATGGCGACTTCGATTTCAGCCAACAAGGCCGAACTGCTGGCGATTGCCGATGCCGTGGCCAAGGAAAAATTGATCGATCGCGAAATCGTGATCGAAGCGATGGAGGACGCGATCCAGCGCGCAGCCAAGGCGCGTTATGGTGCCGAAAACGAGATCCGCGCGAAAATCGACACGACCAGCGGCGAATTGCGGTTGTGGCGCGTCGTCGAAGTCGTCGAGCAGGTCGACGATTTTTTCAAGCAAGTCAGTGTTGCCGAAGGTGAAAAGCTTCAGCCCGGTGCCGCAATCGGCGATTATATCGTCGATCCGCTGCCCAACATCGAATTCGGGCGCATCGCAGCGCAGGCATCGAAGCAGGTGATCTTTCAAAAGGTCCGCGATGCCGAACGTGAGCGGCAATATGAAGAATTCAAGGATCGCGCGGGCGAAATCATCGTCGGATCGGTCAAGCGCGTCGAATTCGGCCATGTCGTCGTCGATCTGGGCCGTGCCGAAGGCGTCATCCGCCGCGATGCGCAGATTCCGCGCGAAGTCGTCCGTGTTGGCGACCGCGTCCGCAGCCTGATCCTCAAAGTTGTTCGTGAAACGCGCGGGCCACAGATTTTCCTGAGCCGGGCGCATCCCGATTTCATGAAAAAGCTGTTCGCACAGGAAGTGCCCGAAATCTATGACGGCATCATCACGATCATGGCGGCAGCACGCGATCCCGGCAGCCGGGCCAAAATCGGCGTGATCAGCCGCGATTCGAGCATCGACCCGGTCGGCGCCTGCGTCGGGATGAAGGGCAGCCGCGTTCAGGCCGTAGTGCAGGAAATGCAGGGCGAAAAGATCGACATCATTCCGTGGTCGGAAGATACGGCAACGTTTGTGGTCAACGCACTGCAACCCGCCAATGTCAGCCGCGTGGTGATCGACGAGGAAGAAGACCGCATCGAAGTCGTCGTTCCCGATGATCAGCTCAGTCTCGCCATCGGGCGGCGCGGACAGAATGTCCGGCTCGCTTCGCAGTTGACGGGCAAAGCGATCGACATCCTGACCGAAGCCGATGCCAGTGAAAAGCGTCAGCGCGAATTTCTCGAGCGCTCCGATCTGTTCCAGCAGGAACTCGACGTCGACGAAACGCTGTCGCAATTGCTTGTTGCCGAAGGATTTACCAGCCTCGAAGAAGTCGCTTATGTCGACGTGTCCGAAATTTCGGACATCGAAGGCTTTGACGAGGAACTGGCCGCCGAACTGCAAAATCGTGCGACCGAAGCGCTCGACCGGCGCGAGGAAGCCAATCGCGAATTGCGCCGTTCGCTGGGTGTCGAAGACGCGCTTGCCGAAATGCCGCATCTCAACGAAGCGATGCTGGTGACGCTGGGCAAGGCGGGGATCAAGACGCTTGACGATCTTGCCGATCTGGCAACCGACGAGCTTATCCAGAAACGCCGCATCGAACCGCGCCGCAAGGTCGTGACGACCGCCGAGCCAAAGGGTGGTGTGCTGGCCGAATATTCGCTGAGCGAGGAACAGGGCAACGAGATCATCATGGCGGCTCGTGCGCACTGGTTTGCAGAGGAGGACGCGCTTGCGGACACCTCAGAATGAGACGCTAGGCGCGCCAGCAACAAAGCATGACCCGGAACGCCGCTGTGTTCTGTCGGGTGAGCGTGCCTCGCGCGCCCGCCTGATCCGGCTCGCGCTGGCACCTGACGGTCGCGTATTGCCCGACGTTCGCGCCAAGGCGCCGGGTCGCGGCGCGTGGATCGGCGTGACGCATTCTGTCCTCGCGGCCGCTGTCGCCAAGGGCAAGCTGAAGGGCGCGCTTATGCGGGCGTTCAAGACGACGCAGATCGTCATTGCCGACGATCTTGCCGACCAGATCGAAGCTGCGTTGGCGCGGGGTGCACTCGACCGGCTGGGGCTCGAGGCGCGTGCCGGAATGCTCGCGACCGGATCGGACCGTATCGACGAAGCGGCGCGCAAGGGGAATCTGCATGCGCTTTATCACGCGTCAGACGCCGGCACCGATGGTAATCGCAAGCTCGACCAGGCGTGGCGTGTCGGCACCGACGACGAAGGATCGGGGCGGCAGGGCTTGATCCTGCGCGTCGACCGCACAATCTTGTCGATGGCGCTGGGGCGTGAAAATGTGGTACATATCGGCATCGTCGATGCGCGGGCAGCCGCCCGTGTGTCCGCCGCAATGGACCAGTGGCACGGGTTTATAGATTTTACGCCAAACGGTTTGCCTTGCGAAACAACGTCGCAAGGTTCAGGGCCGCGTGGCGCAGCAGTGACGGTTTGAAGGACCTTTGATCAGATTATGAATGAAACGGAAAAACCGAAATTGGGCATGCGCGCGCCGCTTGGCATCAAGCGGACTGTCGAGACCGGCAAGGTCAAGCAGAGCTTCAGCCATGGCCGCTCGAATACCGTTGTGGTCGAAGTCAAGAAGCGCCGCATTCTCGGTCGTCCCGGTGACGTCGAAGTCGCGGC
>JANLWD010000021.1:0-11246 GCA_031364345.1 Sphingomonas sp. | reverse complement strand
CGCTACAACGCCCGGGCAAGGGATTCGTCTATTCGGACGCCTGGGTCGACGATGCACGGCTTGTCGTGCTCAATGCGATTGATGCGGCACGCCATGGCGCCGAAATCTGCACTCAGACCGCGCTGGTGTCGGCGCGACGCGATCACGGTGTCTGGAGCGCGACCCTTTCAGACGGACGGACGGTGTCTGCACGCAATCTTGTCAATGCTGCCGGCCCGTGGGTTGCCGAAGCGCTCGCGCTTACCGGTGCCAATGCCCGCAGCGGCGTTCGCCTGATCAAGGGCAGTCACATCGTCGTGCCGCGCCTGTTCGATCATGATCAGGCCTACATGCTGCAACAGCCCGACCGGCGGATCGTTTTCGCCATTGCTTATGAAGGGGACAAAACGCTGATCGGGACGACTGATGTTCCGGTCGAAAAGCCCGAGGATGCGACAATCACGACTGACGAGATCGATTATCTCTGTGCCGCTGCGAATCGCTATTTCATCGGACAGATCGGTCCCGCCAATGTCGTCCGCACCTACTCGGGCGTGCGGCCATTGTACGACGACGGCGCAAGCGAAGCCAAAGCAGTGACACGCGATTATGTGCTCGAGCTCGACAATGCGGGCCCGCCGTTGCTGTCGGTCTTTGGTGGGAAGATTACGACCGCACGGCATCTCGCCGAGGAAGCCGTCCTGAAACTTGGCTTAAAGTCGGGCAATACGGGCGATGCGCTCCTGCCCGGTGGTGACATCGGTAATTTCGACGCATTCCTTGGCGATATTCGCAGACGCTACCCGTTCCTCGGTGAAGCTCGGTCGCACCGCATTGCGCGCGCCTATGGCTCGATGCTCCACGATTTCGTCGGCCCTGACATGGGCGAGGACTTCGGCGGCGGACTCACGGCGCGCGAAGTCGACTGGCTTGTCGCCCAAGAATGGGCGCGAACTGCCGACGATATCATCTGGCGGCGGACGAAGCTGGGCTTAATCCTCAGCGACGATCAGGTTAAACGGTTGGCAGCCTATCTGGCCGGTCAGTAAGTCCGCCCGATCAGGATCCGCTCGACTGCTCTTTCGCCCGTAAAAAAGCAGGTACCGTCGACTGGCAACGCGTTCATCGGGACATTGCGCATCGTCAGCTTCAGCGCCTTCAACTGCTCGACGACATTCGCCAATGCCGCTCCGGTCGGGCGTGCCCATTGCACTTCGACCCAGCCGACAACTTTATCCTCGCCCCCTTGGAAATGCGCCGCGAGATCAGTAACATCGCGAGCAACATTGGCTTGCAGCCGCATCGTCGCATTGTTCGCAAGTTCAGCCTGAACATTTTCGAGCAACGCCGCCGCCGCTGCAACGAAATCGCCACGCGTCATGATCTTCGAATTGAGCTTGCCTTCGGGCGTGTGAAGCGCCGTGCGCTCGATCACCGACACATTGGCGCCAGCCACATCGCGCGGGCCAACTTCGACGATCAACGGCGCGCCTTTCTTGACCCAGCCCCAGCGCTTGGTCTGCGCCTTAATTGCCTTGGTATCGAGCAACACGCGCACCGGCTCGCCAAACGCCGATACTGATCGCAGGTCTTCCGCCAGCGTTCGGCAATAGGCAAGCACGTCGCCATCGCCGTCGTCGTCACGCAACATCGGGACAATGATCACTTGATGCGGTGCGATCTGCGGGGGGCAACGCAAGCCGTCGTCGTCACCGTGTGTCATGATCACGCCACCGATCAGCCGCGTCGAAACGCCCCAACTCGTCGTGTGACAAAGCGCGTGGCCGCCATCCTTGGCCTGATACCGGATGCCGGCGGCTTCGGCAAAGCTGGTTCCAAGATAATGCGACGTTCCCGCCTGAAGCGCCTTGCCGTCCTGCATCATCGCCTCAATGCTGTACGTCGCGGCGGCTCCTGGAAACCGCTCATGCTCGGGTTTTTCGCCCGCAATCACGGGCATGCACAGCGGTCCTTCGGAAAAAGCCCGGTACATCTCGAGCGCGCGCAATGTTTCCGCCATTGCATCGTCTTTGGTCGCGTGCGCGGTGTGCCCTTCCTGCCACAGGAACTCGCTTGTCCGCAGGAACATCCGTGTCCGCATTTCCCAGCGGACGACATTGGCCCACTGATTGACCTTCATCGGCAAGTCACGCCACGATTGCACCCACCGCGCCATTGCCGCGCCGATCACCGTTTCCGACGTCGGCCGCACGACCAGCGGCTCTTCCAGCTTGGCGGTCGGATCGGGGACTAGCCCGCCCTTCCCGTTTTCGTCTTTGGTGGCGATCAGGCGATGATGCGTGACGACTGCCATTTCCTTGGCGAACCCATCGACGTGGTCGGCTTCCTTTTCGAAAAAGGAAAGCGGAATGAACAGGGGAAAATAGCAATTGTCGACACCCGCCAGCTTGATCTGCCGGTCCATCAGCGTCTGGATACGTTCCCACATTCCGTACCCCCACGGCCGGATGACCATGCAGCCGCGCACGCCCGATTCCTCGGCAAGATCGGCCTCCTTGATGACGTCCTGATACCAGGCCGAAAAATCCTGAGCGCGTGTGACCGAAAGTGCATGTTTCATGCGCCGACGCTTTGACGGACCCACCCGCGCTCGGCAAGAGGAAGCCGTGTCCGACCGACTC
This sequence comes from Sphingomonas sp., assembly GCA_031364345.1. Classification (GTDB taxonomy): domain Bacteria; phylum Pseudomonadota; class Alphaproteobacteria; order Sphingomonadales; family Sphingomonadaceae; genus Sphingomonas_O. The sequence continues at coordinate 8,625 of JANLWD010000021.1, read as the reverse complement.
CTTCCCGCCGTCGCCTACCGCCTTACGTCAGTAATCGCATTCGTCACGATGGGCGCTCTGATCAAGATTGCCGAAGCGCGCGGCGCACGATTGGGGGAACTGCTGTTCTTTCGCCAATTGCTTGCGCTGCCGGTCGTGGTGCTTGCGGTAATGACCGGGCCGGGCCTCGCGACGCTCGCGACGAAACGGATCGGCGCGCATCTGTTGCGCACCGTCGTTGGACTTTTGTCGATGTCGTTCATGTTCGCAACGGTGATGCTCCTGCCGCTTGCCGAATCGACTACATTGCAATTCACGGTCCCGATTTTCGCGACTATCCTTGGCGCGGTCGTGTTGAAGGAGCCCACGGGATGGCACCGCTGGGGCGCAGTCATTGCCGGTTTCGTTGGCGTCGTCATCGTGGCACAACCCGGATCGGGGCATATCCCACTGCTCGGCGCGGCAACCGGCCTCGCCGCAGCAATGCTCAGCGCGAGCGTTTCGATATTACTGCGGCGCATCGGTCAGACCGAATTTGCGACTACGACGGTCTTCTACTTCTCGGTCCTGTCGCTGCCTGTTCTCGGTCCCATTTTTCTGATGTCGGTCGCGCCTCACGATGCCGAAACATGGGCGGTCATGGTGCTTATCGGGCTCACCGGTGGTGTCGGGCAAATCGCGATGACGAAATCGCTGACGCTTGCACCGGTCGCGGTCGTCGTGCCGATGGATTATTCAGGGCTGATCTGGGCAACGCTCTACGGCTATCTGCTGTTCGGGATGCTACCAACGCTGATGACCTGGCTCGGCGCGCCGATCATCGTCGCCAGCGGTCTGTATATCGTCTGGCGCGAGCATCGCCGCAACGTGCCGGTAACCCCCGCAATTGTCGATTAGCGTCGCGGGCTGCTACGACGTCGGCCGGAGCAACAAAAATGCAGATCGATGAAAACAGTGCAAAGGTCAGGTTTCCGCCGCCACTCGTCTTTGTGGGCTTTCTACTCATCGGCATCATCATCGATCGGATCGCCGGGCTCAGTGGCCTTTGGCTCTCCTCGTCCCTTCGCCTTCTGCTCGCCGCGGCGGCCGCCGGTCTTGGGATCGCGATGATCCTAACTGCCGTTTTCGGCTTTCGTGCCGCCGGAACACCGCCCGAGCCTTGGCGCGAAGTCACCGCGTTCGTCACCTCCGGCGTTTACCGCTTCACTCGCAACCCGATGTATCTGGGTATGGCGGCGATATATATCGGCCTTGCGCTTGGTATCAGCAGCGTCGCGGCGATCCTGCTATTTCCGGTCGTTATCATTGCCATTCGCACCCAAGTAATCGCACGCGAAGAAGCGTATATGACGCGGGCGTTTGGCGACACGTATATCGACTATTGCAAACGGGTCCGCCGCTGGCTGTGACTATTCGGCGGCGACAGCCAGATCGGGCTCTTTCCACACGAGTACAGGCTTGCGCGCAGCCAAAGTCTCATCGAGGCGCCGTCGCGGTGCAAAATGCGGTGCAGTCTTCAGCGCAGGATCCCCCGCCTTCGCCCGCTTCGCCACCGACCGTAGTGCCGTGATGAACTGATCGAGCGCTGCTTTCGATTCGGTTTCGGTGGGCTCGACAAGCATCGCACCGTGCACGACCAGCGGGAAAAACACCGTCATTGGGTGAAAACCTTCGTCGATCAGCCCCTTGGCAATGTCGAGTGTCGTAAACCCATCGGCCATGCCATCGTCGCTGAACAATGCCTCGTGCATGCATGGGCCCGCAGCAGCGAACGGGGCGTCGAGAACGTCTTCAAGGCTGCGCAGGACATAATTGGCGTTGAGAACGGCATCGCCGGAAACCTGGTAAAGACCATCAGCGCCATGGCTGAGGATATAACTCAGCGCGCGTGTGAACATGCCCATCTGCCCATGAAAGGCGACCATGCGACCGAATGACGATGCATGATGGTCGCCCGCAGTCTCTTCCTCGACCAGAACAAAATGATCGCCGTCGCGGTCGACGAATGGCAATGGCGCGAACGGCGCAAGCGCTTCGGAAAACACGACCGGTCCTGATCCCGGGCCGCCCCCACCGTGCGGCGTGCTGAATGTCTTGTGCAGATTGATGTGCATCGCATCGACACCAAGGTCGCCCGGACGGACGCGTCCGACGATCGCGTTGAAATTGGCGCCGTCACAATAGACGAAACCGCCAGCGGCGTGAACGGCGTCCGAAATATCCTTCAAATCACTTTCGAACAGGCCACAGGTATTCGGATTGGTGATCATGACGCCCGCGACATCGGGTCCGAGCCGCGCCTTCAACGCAGCCGTGTCGATCCGTCCGCTTGGTGCCGGAATATCCTCGACGCGGTAACCGGCAAATGCCGCTGTTGCGGGATTGGTGCCGTGCGCACTTTCGGGAACCAGAATGACTTCGCGCGCATCACCGCGAGCCTCGAGTGCCGCGCGGATTGCCAGAACACCGCACAACTCGCCGTGCGCTCCCGCTTTGGGCGACATGGCGACGGCGGGCATCCCGGTCAGCATTTTCAGCCAATGTGCCAGCTGATCGATCAGTTCGAGCGCACCCTGCACCGTATCGACCGGTTGCAACGGATGAATATCGGCGAACCCCGGCAGCCGCGCCATTTTCTCGTTCAGGCGCGGGTTATGCTTCATCGTGCAACTGCCGAGCGGAAAGAAACCGAGATCGATCCCATAATTCTGGCGGCTCAGGCGCGTGTAGTGCCGCACGGTTTCGGGTTCGGACAGGCCGGCAAGGCCGATCGGCCGGTTTCGGGAAAGATCGCCGAGCCGCGATGGCGCCGCCACGGGTTCGGCCAGATCGACGCCAGTCGTCTGCGTGTCGCCGATTTCGAAAATCAGCGCTTCTTCAAGCATCAGCGCCCGGTTGCCGGTCGTCGTAATCATGTCAGTGCCTCCTCGAGCGTCGTGGCCAAAGCTTCGATATCATCCAGCGTTGCTGTTTCGGTCACTGCGACAACCAGCCCATTCTGCAACGCGACGTTGCCGGGAAACAGTCGTCCCAGCGAAACGCCGCCAAGCACGCCACGATCGGCCAGCGTGCGCACAATCGGTCGGGCTTCTTTGGACAGCTTCAGTGTAAATTCGTTGAAAAACGTCGCATTGACGACCTCGACACCGGCGACCTTGGCGAGACGATCCGCTGCATGGCTCGCCAACTGATGATTGACCGTCGCAAGGCCGCGCAGTCCCCGTTCGCCGAGCAAAGTCATATGCGCACTGAAAGCCAGCGCGCACAGCCCTGAATTGGTGCAGATATTCGATGTCGCCTTTTCACGCCGAATATGTTGTTCGCGCGTCGAAAGCGTCAGGACGAACCCGCGCTTTCCTTCAGCATCGACAGTTTCGCCGCACAGCCGTCCGGGCATCTGGCGGACATATTTTTCCTTGCACGCAAACAGCCCGACATACGGACCGCCGAATTGCAGGCCGACACCCAGCGACTGGCCTTCGCCGACGACGATATCCGCGCCCATATCACCCGGAGCCCGGATTGCACCAAGCGCAACCGGCTCGGTGACAACCGCGATCAGCAGCGCACCATGCGCGTGGGCCTTCGCTGCGATTTCGGTCAAATCACCGATCCGCCCCAATATGTCGGGATACTGGACGACCACGCATGATGTTTCGCTGTCGATCGCTGCGATCAGCCGATCGGAATCGGTTTCGGCCGAAAGCTCCGGCGCTTCATAAACAAGGTCGTCGCCCGTAAATCGTGCCATCGTCTGCGAAACGCTGACGTAATGCGGATGCAAGCCCGACGATAGCAAAGCCTTGCCGCGCTTCGTAATGCGCCGTGCCATGACGACCGCTTCCCAGCATGCGGTCGACCCGTCGTACATGCTGGCATTGGCAACGTCGCAACCAAACAGCCGAGCGACCTGTGTCTGAAATTCGAACAGAACCTGCAACGTGCCCTGCGCGATTTCAGGTTGATACGGCGTGTACGCCGTAAGGAACTCGCCACGCTGAATGATGTGGTCAACGCTGGCGGGAACATGATGCTTGTATGCGCCGCATCCGAGGAAAAACGGTCCTTCGCCAGCCGGCCGGTTTTTGCGCGCCAGCGCTGATAAATGCCGCTCAACCGCAATCTCGGTCGCGTGGTTCGGAAGATCGCGGACGGGTCCGCTCAACCGCGCAGCTTCCGGGACATCGGAAAACAGCGCTTCGATGCTCGGCGCACCGATGACGTTCAGCATCGCTGAACGGTCGGGATCAGTCAGCGGCAGATATCGCATCACAAGCTCTCCACGAATGTCGAATATGCCGCCTTGTCCATCAGCCCGTCGAGTTCGGCGGCATCGTCGAGTGTCAGTTTGAAAAACCAGCCATCGCTTTCGGGCGCGGTGTTGACCAGCGCGGGTTCGCCTTCGAGCGCGGCATTCCCTTGCGTGACGGTGCCGGATACTGGCGCGTAGACATCCGACGCTGCCTTGACTGATTCGACGACCGCGGCTTCGCTGCCCTTGGTGACCTTGGTTCCGGTGCCCGGCACTTCGACAAAGACAATGTCGCCCAGCTGTTCCTGCGCATATTGCGTGATCCCGACGGTCGCGACGTCGCCATCGACATCGATCCATTCATGATCTTTGGTAAAATATCGCATCAGGCTTTCCCCTTACGGTGATAACGGTTTGGAACGAACGGCATCGCAGCGACGGTTGCATGCAAACGCTTGCCGCGAACATCGATTTCGAGCGGCGTGCCCGGTTCTGCAAATTCGTCCGCAACATAACCCATGCCGATCGGCATTTGCAGTGTCGGCGAAAACCCGCCGGACGTGACATGGCCGATGCGCGTATCGCCAGCAAAAATTTCGGCGCCCTCACGCGCCGGCTGGCGTCCGGCAATCGAAAGGCCAACACGCCGGGTTGGCGAACCATCGGCGAAATGTGTTTGAATACGTGTGGTTCCGGGAAAACCGCCATTCTCGCGCCGCCGCTTCTGGATTGCGAACGTCAACTGCGCTTCGACAGGATCGGTCTCGATTGTCAGGTCGTGCCCATAAAGCGGCAATCCTGCTTCGAGCCGCAGCGAGTCACGCGCGCCCAGACCGATCGGTTTCACTTCCGGCTGCGCACATAATGTGTCGACCAGTTCGGTCACATGCGTCGCATCGACCGAAATCTCGAAACCGTCCTCGCCGGTATAGCCCGAGCGGCTTATCCACATGTCGCCGAACGCCATGGCTTCCATAAAGCTCAGCGCTTCGACACCCGGCATCACGCGCGCTGCGACGTCGGCCGCCTTTGGCCCCTGCAACGCGATCAGCGCGCGATCTTCCATATGATTGATCGTGATCTGATCGGGCAGATACTCGCGCAGATGGCCAATATCGTCATGCTTCACCGCGCCGTTGACGATCACGTAAAAACCATCAGCTCGATTGGTCACCATTAGGTCGTCGAGGATACCGCCCGCTTCGTTCAGCAGCAGTGAATAGCGGACCTTGTTCAGCGCGAGACCGGTTATGTCGCTGGGCAAAAGCCGTTCGAGCTCGACCGCTGCATCGGGGCCCGAAATGAAAAGCTGCCCCATGTGCGACACATCGAACAGTCCGGCGCTCTCGCGCGTCCACAAATGTTCGGCAATGATGCCGTCATATTGGATTGGCATGTGATAGCCCGCGAATTCGACCATCCGTGCGCCTCTCGCGCGGTGCCATGCGTCGAGTGGCAGCGTCTGGATCTTGGCAATATCGTCTGCGTCGCTCACTGATCTGCTCTCCGCGCAAGGGTGCACCCGTCGGTGCCCCCTCTGTCACAGAAACCTGAGAGCTTTGACCCGCGACCTAAGTTACGGGCTTACCCCTTCGGTGGCGACGGGCTCTCCCGTCGCGCTTTCCAGAGTTGCCTTGTCGTCCGCGCGGTCCGGGTGCCTGAGAGATTCCGGGGCGGTTGCTCCTTCGGCGTGGTTTCGGGTTGCCCCTCCCCACTCTCCCGCGCGGCCGTCCGTCGGTTACCCGGCGGCAAGCACATGTTGTTTGTGCGGTGCAGCGATTCGTGTCAACCGCCGGCTGCCCGTCCAACTCTGTCGCAACGCATTACCGTGTCGCATTATATTGAAGTTGCTCGGGCGTCAGTTGAAAGCCGATCAGCAATTCGAAGCTCGCGCGCTGAACGGCGGCCCGAACATCGGGCGCAGCAAGCGGATCGATCGATGCATCGGCATCATTGGCCTTGCGCTTTCGCGTCAGCTTGGCACGGACATCGTCGGGCAATGTCGCCGCTGCCCGATTAATGACTGCCCCACCTTTTGCCTTTGCGCTTGCGCGCGACTGCCCGTCGGCAAAGCTGATCGTGACGCGTTCAACGCGCTTCGAAATGACGACAGTGCCCCCGCGTACGATCGTTGCGAAATAGGGTATTTCGATACTGCGCGCGCCCACGCTGTTCGTCCGTCGTGCTTCGACGTCGAAACTGGCCTCGGCAACGACTTCGGCGCTTGCGTCGCCGCAAACCATTCTCAGGTTGGTGATATTGGCGGTGACATCGATGGCCCGCGCATCGCGGCTTGTCGTTGGATTGAAAATCGTCACGTCGCCCGTCTGCGCGGGGATTGCGACGGCCGGGCATGCCGTTCGGGTGATGGCAATCCCGCCGGTTTCGTCGATCTCGCCGTCCTTGGCGCACGCAGACAGCAACGCCACCGCGCAAATTGGTACCGCCACGAGAGTGATTAAATGTTTCAACGGTTACGTCCTCGCGCGGCTGGATTGTTCTGCGCTCTCCATAGGAACCGGCTTTCGCGCGCGCAAGCAATCGCGTAGAGGCGATGGCATGACACTTCCTGCTCTTGAACTGCTGATCGCGGCACCACGCGGATTTTGCGCTGGTGTCGACCGTGCGATCCGCATCGTCGAACTCGCGATCGAAAAACACGGTCGTCCCGTCTATGTCCGGCACGAGATCGTCCATAACCGGTATGTCGTCGACACATTGAAAGCGCAGGGCGCAGTGTTCGTCGACGAACTTGATGAAGTGCCCGACGGTGCGCCGGTCGTCTTTTCGGCGCACGGCGTGCCCAAAAGTGTGCCGGCCAATGCCGAAGCACGCGGCCTCGAATATCTCGACGCCACTTGCCCCCTGGTCTCGAAAGTCCATCGCCAGGCCGAACGGCTCGTCGATGCCAACCGCCACATCATTTTCATCGGCCACCGCGGACATCCCGAAGTCGAAGGGACGTTCGGGCAGGTTCCCGACGGCGCGATGACGCTCATCGAAACGCTTGACGATGTCGCGGCGCTGACGCCGTCGGATCCCGGACGACTTGCGTTCCTCACGCAAACAACGCTGTCGGTCGATGATACCGCCGAACTGGTGCACGCGCTCCAGGTGCGTTTTCCCGGAATTCAAGGCCCTCGCGGCGATGACATCTGCTATGCAACTTCGAACCGGCAACAGGCCGTGAAGGCGATTGCCGGGCGCTGCGACGCAATGCTAGTCATTGGTGCGCCCAATTCGTCGAATTCGCTGCGTCTTGTCGAAGTCGCCGAACGCAACGGGGTTCGTGCAAAACTGATCCAGCGCGCCGCTGAAATCGATTTCGACTGGCTGGGCGAACCGGCAACGCTTGGCATTACAGCCGGCGCATCGGCACCCGAAATCCTCGTCCGTGAAGTCGTCGATGCGTTGCGCGTCCGTTTTTCTGTGACCGAGACTGTCGTCGAGAATGCGATCGAATCGATCGAATTCAAATTGCCGCGTGGTCTCGCTGCCTAGCTATGGCGGTGTATACGCCGGTATCGGCCGAAGCGATGATTGCGTTTCTGTCACGGTATGATGTCGGCACACTGGTATCGGCAAAAGGAATTGCCGAGGGCGTCGAAAACAGTAACTTTCTGGTCGAAACGACCAGTGCGCGCTTCATCCTGACCTTGTACGAACGGCGGGTGCAGGCCGAGGATCTGCCGTTTTTCATGGCACTGCTCGATCATCTTGCACACAGCGGGCTTCCGGTGCCGCCAGCAATCGCAGATCGACATGGCGCGAAAATCCAGACGCTCGAGGGACGCCTGGCCTGCCTGATCAAATTCCTGCCAGGTATTTCGTTATCGCACCCGACCGCCATTCAGGCTTTGTCCGCCGGTGCGGCAATGGGATGCCTGCATCTGGCGGTTCGCGATTTTGAGCCGGAGCGGCCAAATGCCATGGGCTGTGAAAGCTGGCATCCGCTGCTCGAACGCTGTGGCCGCAGCCTCGACGAGATTAAGCCCGGCTTATACGACGAAGTTGCTTTTGCGACCGATCACATTGTGGCTACATGGCCCGCGAGCACGCTCGACCGCTGTGCCATCCACGCAGATTTGTTTCCCGATAACGTGCTGATGCGCGGCGATGATGTCAGCGGACTGATCGATTTCTATTTCGCCTGCACCGATATTCGTCTGTTCGATCTCGCGATCATGCATACGGCATGGGCGTTCGACGGCACCGGCACACGTTATGACGCTGCCATCGGTGACGCACTTATCGCGGGCTATGCAAGGCATCTGCCAATCACGCCGCACGAACAAAGCCAGTTTAACGTGCTCGCGGCGGGCGCTTGCATCCGCTTTACGCTTTCACGCGCTTGGGACTGGCTCAACACACCCGCCGATGCACTGGTAACGCGC